>JAKIZI010000009.1 GCA_022708105.1 Bacteroidota bacterium | reverse complement strand
AGAAAAATGACTTCTTTTTCTCAGACGCTCCTTAATTGGTATTACGAAAATCAGCGAACTTTACCCTGGAGGAATGAAACCGATCCTTACAAAATTTGGGTTTCTGAAATTATTTTGCAACAAACTCGTGTTAATCAGGGATGGAATTATTATCTCTCTTTTATTGAACATTTTCCAACAATTCAAGATTTGGCAGAAGCACCCGAAGAAAAAGTTCTTAAAGTGTGGCAAGGATTGGGCTACTATTCCCGTGCCAGATATATGCACGAAACTGCTCACCATGTAATGAAATGCCATCAAGGCGTATTTCCAGACAAATATGAAGAAATTAGAAAATTAAAAGGAATAGGAGATTACACGGCAGCAGCCATCGCTTCCATTGCCTTTCATCTCCCTTATCCTGCCGTTGATGGCAATGTATTACGAGTAATCTGTCGATATTTCGGAATATTTGAGGATATCGCTCTTCCGGGAACCATTCAAATGGTGAGAGAAAAATGTGCCCAACTAATGAAAGATTATCCACCGGGAGATTTCAATCAAGCAATGATGGAATTTGGAGCCATACAATGCCTACCCCAAAACCCCGATTGTGAGCGATGCCCATATAATTCATCCTGCTATGCCAAGAAACACAATCAAACTAACTCTTTGCCCATTAAGATTAAAAAAATAAATATTCGTTCAAGATATTTTCACTATCTGTTTTTTATCGATCGGCAACAAAAAACAATTATTCATCAAAGAACAGAAAATGATATATGGAAAAATCTTTTTGAATTTCCTCTCATAGAAACGAAAGAACCTGATTTTTCGATTGATGATTTTTTAATCAAAAAGAAGATCGATCATCTTTCCCCTCCTCAATTATTGAATGAAGTTCGTCATCGTTTAACGCATCAATTAATAAATGTTTCCTTTTATACAATTTTAGTTTCATCTGTAAACAATATTATTCCCAATAGTTGTATTATTCCATTGGAGGATTTATCAAAATATCCAATGCCAAAAGTGATGTTTGAGCTGATTTTATCATACAAATTGTAAAAAAACATCTTTTTAATGTAATTTTCCCTCTATAAAATTATTTATTATGTGATTTTTTGTATTTTTGTTTCCTAATTACAAAAATTATAAAATTATGAGAAAAATTATTACCTTTTTAAGTCTGCTTCTTGTTCTATTTGCAGCAAAAGCTCAATATTATTTTGACGATGTTGAAAGTTATGAGCCTTTTTCAGTTAATCCTACCACTGGACCATGGACATTTGTGGACATGGACTCAGGAAGCACCTATCGTATCGGAGGATACTTATGGGATAATGTTCTTGAACCCCAAGCATTTATTGTTTTTAACCCTTCTCTGACCGATCCTGAATTTACCAATACTACAGGATCTCCCTATTCCGGAAATCAATATTTTGCTTGTTTCCGAAGTTTTAAAAGAATAAGTGATACTGAAGTCGAAGAATGCCCTAACAACAATTGGATGATTAGTCCTGAATTAAGTGGGCTAAGACCTATTAAGATTTCATTTTATGCAAGAGCTTTTCAGGGAGAACAAGAAAAATTCAGAATTGCATACTCTACAACCGGGAATGACATTGCTAATTTTACATTCCTCCCTGCTACCCTTCCTTTCGTTGAAATGGGAGAAAATGAATCAGAATGGACATACTATGAATATGTTTGCCCTGCATCAAAATATGTTGCCTTAAATAATGTATCCGATAATGGGTTCTATTTTATGGTAGATGATATTACAGTCAGAGAAGTTTTCGAAGATGATATAGAAGTTTTTGGATTGGGTGTACCTGATTATTCTTGTAATTTGACTACCACAGAAACTATTGAAATTGGTGTAATCAATGCCGGAAATAACGCTATCACCTCTTTTAAAGCATTTTACCAAATCGGAAATGGAATTCCGGTTGAAGAAACTGTTTCCGGAGTTAACATTCTTAGTGATTCTGCATATATCTATACTTTCACTACTCCGGCTGACCTTACTTTCCCCATGGATGCAGATTCTATTCGTGGATGGGTAGAGATGACCAATGACGGATACCCCGCAAATGATACCACCGATTGGTATTTAACCGGTGTTCCTGCTCCTGCTACCGTTCCTTATTATAATGATTTCGGAAATGATGATTTATACAAAGGATGGAGTGTTCAGGATGTTAATAATGATGGAAGCACTTGGTTGAGAGTAGATTATGAAGATAATCCTATGTGGTATTATATGTATAATGAAACTAATGTTGCAAATGACTGGCTATTTTCTTCTTGCTTTGATTTACAATCCGGAGATTATACATTAGAATTTAACTATGCCGGTTATGTATATTACAAAAATGAATCTTTTGGTGTTTACTTCGGCACAAGCCCCAATCCGGCAGACATGACCCTCATCAAAAATTTCACGGATGTTACTAATGAAGATTTTGCTCAAGCATCCGAATTTATAAATATTACTACTGCAGGAACCTATTATATTGGTTTTAAAGCAACCAGCAATGCAGATCAATATTATGTGTTTATTGATAACGTGAATCTTGTAAATGCAAGACAAAATGACCTTAGCGTTATTCAACCTATTGTTCCGGATTATAGCTGTGAATTGACCAATGCAGAACAAATTTCTGTTGAAGTTAGAAATACCGGTTTAAATGCCGTGAATTCTTTTAAAGCATATTACCAAATTGGGAACCAAGCCCCTGTTATGGATTCTGTAGTGGCTACTATTAACTCATTGGCTACCTACACGCACAACTTCACTACCCCTGCCGATTTAACTGTTCCGGCAATGGATTCCGTATTAATTTGGGTGGAATTAGACCAAGATGAATATGCATTGAATGATACTGCAGAGGCATGGGTTCTTACCGGTGTAATAAGCCCTGTAGATACTTTCCCTTATGCAAATCATTTTACTACTGACGAGGATAATATTAATTGGACAACCGTTGATGTAGACAACGATGGTACTGCATGGAGACCTGTAAGTTATAATAGTAACCCGATGTGGTATCATAATGGCACTGCCTTAGGTGGTGGTCCTGAAGCCAACGATTGGCTTTACTCATCATGCTTTGACTTAACCGAAGGTGAGTACACAGTTAAATTCAATTATTGCGTATATCAAGAATATGCAGCTAATTTACGTTTTTATTACGGAACTGAAAAAGATCCCGATCAAATGCAAATGATTGAAGATTTAACTTTATTCGACAATAATGATTTTGCTCAGTTGGAAAGAGTAATTAACATAACCGAAGCAGGAACTTATTATTTCGGATTTTATGCTTACGGTAGTGTTCAATACTTTATGTTTGTTGATGATTTTGAATTACATCAAGGTGACGTTACCGGTATTGCCGAACAAGCAACAGCTCAATCAGGACAAGTTTCCATTTTCCCGAATCCTGCAAAAGATAAAATTAATCTTCAAAGCAATGAAGATATGTCACAAGTAAGGATTTTCGATATTTTCGGAAAAACTATCGGTTCTTATGAAGTTACAGGTTATGAAACCACCATTGGTGTTGATAAATGGGCTGCAGGAATCTATATGGCTGAGATTAGAACACGTGACAATAACGTAATCGTAAAGAAGTTTTCTATTGTAAAATAAAAATATCTTTAAACATTAAAATTGTCTTGTATTTATAAATAATAAATCAATTATGGAAAAATCAATTAAAGGAACACAAACCGAAAAGAATTTATTGGCTGCATTTGCCGGTGAATCTCAAGCAAAAAACAGATATACTTTTTTTGCAAAAGCGGCCAAAAAAGAAGGATATGAACAAATAGCAGCTATTTTTACCGAAACAGCAGCTCAGGAAGAGCAACATGCCAAACAATTTTTCAAATTTTTGGAAGGTGGAATGGTTGAAATTATTGCTTCCTACCCTGCCGGTATTATAGGAACAACCGCTGAAAATTTGCTTGCTGCAGCTGAAGGCGAAAACGAAGAGTGGACTGACCTCTACCCAGGGTTTGCTAAAGTTGCCGATGAAGAAGGATTTCCTAAAATTGCGGCTAAATTTCGTGTTATTGCCAAAGCAGAAGTTACACACGAAAACCGCTATCGGAAATTGTTAGCCAATGTTGACAAGGGTATTGTTTTCGAAAGAGAAGAAAAGGTGAAATGGATCTGCCGTAATTGCGGATACATTCACGAAGGCACAAAGGCGTTAGCCAATTGTCCCTCTTGTGAACACCCAATGGCCTATTTCGAAATTCAAGCCGAAAATTATTGATTTTTCTAAAAAACGCTTATATGTAATGAAAATTTGTTATATCTTTGCGTTCGATAATTATTAACCAAAAACATAGAAACTATGGCTTATAAAATTGATCCGGATTCCTGCGTAGCATGTGGATCTTGTATTGGAGAATGCCCTGTTGAAGCTATCTCTGAAGGCGATGTTTATTCAATTGACCCCGATATTTGTGTTGATTGTGGGGCATGCGCTGACGTTTGTCCCAGCGAAGCAATTCATCCGGAATAAACAAATTTAAACTTCAACCACAAATGGGGCGATTATCAAAATCGCCTCATTTTTTTTTTCATCTATGAGCATGAATAAATTGATTTTTTCCGTTTTTTTATGTTTGTAAAAAAAACTGTAAATTTGCATGTATAATTATTTTTTATTGCTATGAATCATTCTGATTTTTTAAAAATGCTGCAAAATGATGCAGAACTAAACAAAATAACACTAAATATTAGATCCTGCCTTACTAAATATATTGCGGACTATAAACTTAATTCATTGGTTTTGGGTATCTCGGGAGGAATAGACAGTGCCCTCTGCACTGCACTTGTCAAGCCGGTATGCGAGCAACTTAACATCCCATTAATAGGAAGATCTATTACAATTGAATCAAACAAAAAAGAGGAAGTGGAAAGATCTTTGAAAATAGGAACCCTTTTTTGCCACGATTTCCAACACCTTGATCTTACCTCAACTTTCTATGAAAATAAAAAACTTTTAATACATTTTGATGACTCTGCTCTATCAAAAATGCGACAAGGAAATATGAAAGCCCGTATGAGAATGATGATTCTGTATGACTTGGCTCAGTTATACCGAGGAATCGTTATTTCTACAGATAATTATACGGAATATTTAACAGGTTTCTGGACTTTGCACGGAGATGTCGGAGATTATGCGCCCATTATTAATCTGTGGAAATCAGAAGTATTCTTTTTGTCCAAATTCTTATTGAAAGAATGCGATAAAAATCAAAAAATTGCCCTTCAGCAATGTATTGATGCAACTCCGGAGGATGGTCTCGGAATCAGCAACTCTGACTGCGACCAATTGGGTGTGGAAAATTACTTTGAAGCAGATAAAATTTTAATTGAATATTTTAAAGGAAATAAAGAGTTGGAAAATCATATTCTGGTTAAAAGATATCTCAATTCTGATTATAAGAGAAAAAATCCAATTTATATTTCACGAAAAGATATTTTAAAATAAATATTTGGTTGTTAATTTAAATAATATGGAAAGTTATAGACTTCTTGCGGATAGTGGGGCAACAAAAGCCGAATGGGCTTTAATCGGAAATGATGGAGTGTTGGAACATTTTTACACATCCGGAATTAATGTAACCTATAGTTCAGAAGAAGAGATTATACAAATTGTGAGTATCGTCGTTTCGCGTCTTTCTTCCATTACCCCTGACCAACTTGATGAATTAATTTTTTACGGAGCCGGATGCGCTAATGAGTATAAAACAATTCATTTGAAAACTATTTTATTTAATCATTTTCCAAATACAACTATCCGTATTTATTCAGACTTAGTGGGGGCTTGCCATGCCCTCTGTGGCACAAATCCGGGTTGGGTAGCTATTCTCGGTACCGGTTCCGCATCTTGTCTTTATGATGGTCAACAAATGACTCTATCTACGCCTTCTCCGGGATACCTTCTTGGTGACGAAGGAAGTGGAACTTCGTTGGGGAAAAAACTCCTTAAATCTTACTTGATGAATCAAATGCCAACTGAACTGAAACAAGATTTTGAATATAAACACCAGCTTTCCCCTGCACTGGTTCTGGAAAAATTGTACCGACAACCCAATCCGAATAGATTTATGTCTTCTTTTGCCCCCTATATGATGGAACAAATTGAAAACCCATTTATACTCAAAATTTGTACTCAAAATTTTCAAGAATTTCTTCAATTAAATCTTGATTATTCTCCTGATTATAAAAAATATAAGTTAAATATCCTTGGTGCTATCGCTTACCATTTTCGCACTTTGATTACTCAAGTTGCAGCACAAAATTCTATTGAGATGGGCCTTATTGAAGCAGCGCCCATGCCTCGCCTCATCAAACAATACTTAAACGATAACTAAAAATAGAATATGAATCTTATAGCCAAATCTGAGAAAGATCTTCCAAAAGTAGCATCAAAGTTGTTAGAAACTTATCCCGATTCAAGAATTTTTGGCTTTTTTGGGGATATGGGGGTAGGTAAGACCACTTTTATTAAAGTACTGTGCCAACAACTGGGGGCTCATGACGTGACATCAAGTCCAACATTCTCGATAATCAATGAGTATCTGACCGATAAGAAAGATCCTATTTTTCATTTCGATTTTTATCGTATTAACGAACTTAAGGAAGCAATGGAAATTGGTTTTGAAGATTATTTATATAGTAGGGCTTATTGTTTTATTGAATGGACTGAGAAAATCGCAGAATTGCTTCCCGATGAATATGTCAAAATTATTATTGAAACCGATGTTCATTTTAACCGAATTTTTACTATTACCGAAGAAAAAAGAGTGTGATGAACGAGAATCCCTTATTCGAACTAAATCCTCAAGAAGAGCAGTTTGGTGTTGCCCCAACAACTACAAATTGCTATTTGGGGATTCTTAAGAACAATGATTCTGCTACAAACAATTGGATGATTTCTCCTGATATGGTGGCAAAACTAACTGAAAATCATGTTTCCGTTTTGATGCAACGAGGAGTCGGTGAAAAATGGGGGTTCCACGACCTGGATTATGCCGACGAAGGAGCCGAATTGTTCGATGACACACAAAGTGTAATTCAAACAGCAAATATTGTATTAAAAATATCGAATTTTACTTTTGAAGAACTCTCCTTAATAAAAGAAGGGCAAACCCTTATTTCTTGTGTGGATTTCAATAAAATGACAACCTCTGATGCGGAAATGATGGTAAAAGCAAAGGTTAATGCTTTGGCTTTGAATCTTATTACAGATAGAGATGGGCATATTATTCTCGAAAATATGCAAAACAACATCCTTGGGGAAAAAGCACGTCAAATCGCATTTACAGAATTTCTTTTACCCTTTCTGATTGTCCTGATGTTTAATCGTATTCGCTTCGCCATTCAAACGAATCCCGCTATTCTTCAAAGTATTTATTGTTATAACGGAATTCTTACCCACCGAGAATTTGCAGAAAAACATAACTTAAAATGGCAGGATATCCTTTTACTCTGCTGGAATTGGAATTAAATTAATTTAACGCTAAAATAGCTTCTTTAATTCTTTTTACCGCTTCTTTTAATTTATCTTCAGATGTTGCATAAGATAATCTAATACAATTATCATCCCCAAAAGCAATACCTTGTACTAAAGCAACATTGGCATCATACAACAAATACATACAAAGATCGGTTGAGTTCTCAATAATAGTTTTTTTGTATGTTTTGGCAAAAAGAGTATCCTTCGCAACGTGTTTTCCAAATAAAGAAGAAACTTCGGGAAAGAAATAAAATGCACCTTGAGGCATCCGTAATTTGAATCCCGGAATCTCTTTTAATAATTCATACATCATATCTCTTCTCTGTTGAAAAATATTACGCATATTAATAATATCTTTCGATTGCTGTGGATCCATTTCCATAGCTTTGATCACGGCACGTTGGGCAATAGAACAAGTAGCAGAAGTAACTTGCCCCTGTAATTTATTACAAGCTTGAGCAATATATAAAGGAGCTCCGATAAACCCAATACGCCAACCGGTCATGGCAAAGCCTTTAGCTACTCCGTTGACCGTTACGACTTGTTCTTTGATAAAATCAAATTGAGCAATACTCTCATGCTTTCCGTGAAAATTGATATGTTCATAGATTTCATCTGCCATGATGATAACTTGCGGATGTTCTTTGACTACCTCTGCAATGGCTTTCAACTCTTCTTTGGTATACAACATTCCCGTAGGATTCGAAGGACTGCTGAACATAATCAATTTGGTCCTAGGGGTAATAGCATCCCTTAACTCTTGAGGAGAAACTTTGAAATCATTTTCAATTTTGGTCGGGATGTAAATAATATTTCCTTCGGCAACTTTCACAATTTCTTTATAGGAAACCCAATAAGGAGCAGGAATAATTACCTCATCTCCGGGATTTACCAAACTCATAACGACCTGAAAGATGGATTGCTTGGCTCCGGTTGATACGATAATTTGTTCGGGAGTATAATCCAAATTATTGTCACGTTTAAACTTAAGACTAATGGCTTTTCTTAATTCCGGATATCCCGGTACCGGAGGATAATGCGTCCAATTTTCATCAATTGCCTGCTTGGCAAAATCTTTAATTTCTTCGGGCGTGTTGAAATCCGGCTCGCCAATACTCAAACTAATGACATCTTTTCCTGTCTCTCTGAGCTCGCGTGCAATTCGTGTCATGGCCAAAGTTTCAGACTCAGCCATGGTTAAAACTCGGTGTGCTAATGTTTCCATATTATATTTTTAGTTGTTTATTTTGCTCTATTGCTGCTGCAAATTTACACGTTTTTTTGTTCAAATTTCAAATATATTTTTTTATTATTTTATTATTTTTCAATGATTTGTTTTTATGATCAATTTATTATCATCTTATGGTGTCCGAAAAAAATAATCACCAAGAAAAATAAAAAAAATTAAGATAATTAAGTATCTGATTTTATCTATTGGGAAAACAAAAAATAAAACGATTACAAGGCGACTACCGTAATTCCGTCTCCTCCCATTTCAATCCGTTCATCATTGAACGAGAGCACTTCCTTGCGTTTTGAGAGGAAATCCCGAATAACTCTTCTTAAGATTCCATTTCCTTTTCCGTGCAGAATTTTAATTTCGTGCACGCTCAGAAGGACTGCTTCGTCCAAATAGAGATCCAATTCATTGAGGGCTTCTTCTGCTCTTTTGCCGCGTAAATCAATTGTAGATTTAAAGTTTGCTACTTTTTTATTAAGAGTATCTGAAAGTGTACTGCCATCCCATTTTGTTCCTTCCCTCCTAATGGTGCCACGCGCCTCTTTTTTGCTTATTTTCTCGACTTTATTAAGGGTTGTCTTAAAGGAAATCGAATTGAACGATACGACCACCTCATCACCGCGCAGTTCTTTTACTTCCCCGACCGTCTGAATATTTTCAATAAATACAAAATCCCCGATTCGGATCTCCGTTGATTCGGGTTTTTCCGGTTTTACTACTTTATTTATTTTTCTTTTTTTCGGAATCAGGGTTTGTATTTCGGGCTCTTTTTCAATGGAATCAATTGGTTTTTCCAACTCTTTTTTTAGCACTTTAATCTCTTCGCGTGCCACTTTCGTTTTCACACCATCGGCCTTTGATTCTTTAATCTCCCGAATCGTTTTTTCTATAATTTTATTTGCATTATCTATAATAGTAGTGGCTTGATTTTTAGCTTTAGATAATATCTCTTTTCGTTGTTTATCCAGTTCATTAAACTTATATTGATAATCGGCAATCATAGTTGCCAATTGCTCATCGGCCGCTTGTACTAGTCGTAATCGTGTTTCAATCTCAATTTTCTCGTTTTCAATCTCTTCCAATTTTCGTTCATAGTCAATTTGAGCGGTTCCCGATTTTTGGGTAGCGGAATGGATAATATCTTCCGGAAGTCCAATAAGACGAGCTATTTCATAAGTAAACGAACTTCCCGGCTTGCCAATTTTAAGCATAAAAAGCGGTTTCATCGCCCGAGTATCATAGAGCATAGCCCCATTAATAGCTTCGGGAAAACGATCGGGAAACATTTTCAAATTTCCGTAGTGGGTGGTGATAATCCCATAACAATCGGTTTGATAAATTGCCTCCAAAATAGCTTCGGCCATGGCGCCCCCTAAAGTGGGTTCAGTACCCGAACCAAACTCATCAATAAGAAATAGCGATGACGCATTCAAGTTCTGAATCATCATGTGTAAATTGGTAAGATGAGAACTATAGGTGCTCAAATCATTATCAATAGACTGTTCATCTCCGATATCAATAAAAAAATCAGAGAAAATACCCATATCAGAAGTCTCTTTCATTGGCACTAACATACCGGTTTGAAGCATGTATTGGAGCAATCCTACCGTTTTAAGACAAACCGATTTCCCTCCTGCATTCGGCCCTGAAATGATTAGAATTCGTCCTTTTTCATTTAATTCAATATCAAGAGGTTGTACTGTTTTTCCTGATTCTTTAAAATTCAAAAACAGAAGAGGGTGTATTGCTTGTTGCCAATTAATCAAAGGTTTAGAGAACAGGTGGGGCTTAATTGCACGACATGTTATGGAGAATTTAGCTTTTGCCCTTATAAAGTCAATCAATCCTAAAAATTCTTGCCCGAGCAGTAAATTGGGTAAAGACGGCCTTATTTCATCCGTAATTTCGGTCAAAATACGAATAATCTCTCGTTTTTCTGCATTCAAGAGGTCGCGAAGTTCATTGTTTGCATCAAAAACTTCTGTAGGTTCAATAAAAACTGTTTGTCCGGTTGCAGATTCATCGTGAATAAAACCCTGTAATTTTCGTTTATATGCTGCTGCAACAGGGATACAGAGTCGACCGTTACGAATGGTCATCTCGGCATCTTCCTTCACAAATCCGTCTTGTTTGGCAAGTTGGAGTAACTTTCTGATTTTCCGATCTGCCTCTCCCGATATTTTCCGAATATCGCGTTTAATTTGTGCCAATCGGTCGGATGCGTTATCGCGAATATTACCTTTACTGTCTAAAATCAAATTAATTGATTCCAAAAGAGTTTTTTCTAAGATAATAGGCTCACAAAGGCTCCACAATTTTGGAAATTTTCCTTCTTCATGACGAATACGAAAATAGACTACTGCTTGAATAATTGCTTGAATCACACAGCGTAATTTTGCCAAATCTTCAATTTCAATAAAAGACCCCTCAATATGAATGGATGCATAAATGTGTTCCATATTGAAATAATCTTGGGCAGGAAAGGAATCTTCAAACAGCAAAACAGAACGAAATTCATCTGTTTTTTCAAGTAAATCCAGAATAACCTCTTCTTCGGTATGATAAGTCATCTGCTCCACTTGGAGCTTCCCCATATCACTGATACATTGCGATTTAATTAGTTCTCGAATAGTGTTAAAACCTATTTTATCTTCAAATGAGTCCGGATAAATCATATTATGATAAATAATTGATATTTTTGATGTTACAAAAATAGAGAAAAAATTAATAGGTAGAAATAAATTAACGAATTACCGTAACACTACCGATGGCTTCAAAATATTCATCTTTGCCATAAGAGAATTGTACTTTGTAAATATAGACCCCGCCTTGAACAAAATCATTCACATCTTGTCCGTTCCATCCCTCTTCGGGGTCGTGTGTCTCAAAAATCAGTGTTCCTTCTCTGGAAAATATAAAAAATGAATAGTCGGTTGTAGAAACAAAAGAGTTAAAGGGTTTAAATATTTTGGTAATTCCCCCCTTAGGACGAAATGCATTCGGGATATAAACAATAGGTTTTTGATAAGCAATAACTTCATTGGAATAACTTATGTCATTAAATCCATAATCATTCGGACCAGTTTCGGTGGCTTCAATTCGATAAATAAACTGGTTTCCGGCACGAGGATAGTTAATCACATTATCATCATGACGAGTAATACCTCGAGCAGTTGTCCCAACTTCCTGATAAGAAGTACTGACCTCATCCTTTCGTTGAATTGAATAGAAATCCACAGATCCATTCCATCCGTCGTAGTCACTCCAATTCAAAAAATTAACATAATTCTCTGTCTTTGCCATCAATAATATATTATGGGCAATATTGGATTCGGCTGTTTCCATAAAACAGTCATTTTCAATAACAGCTTTATAGTGATAGGTTTGGTAATGAACTTTAACGTCACGATCTTCAAAAGTATAGGTGTCAGATCCATTATAATTCAGAAAATCGAGATGTTCGAATGCCGTTGCCGAATCAACACTGCGATATAGGTGAACCCCGGCAAAACCGGTCGTTGCTCCTGTATAAACCTTAATTGCAATTGTTTCATCTTCGGTAACAGAAACGGAACGGATATAAACAAAATCGTTATTATCTTGCACGGCATACAGAAAGCAAAAACGAGTAGAAGAGGCTGTGATCGCACCTTGTTGATTCACCGCTTTCACAAAAAAGCAATACGTACTTTCCGGAATTAGATTTTCAAAAGTGAAATTACGCGTAGAGGCATCTGTAAAACCTGCATAAAGAACATTTCCACTATCAACCGTATAGTAAATTTCATACTTTTCCAACCCACCTGTCATATTTTCATAGGGAGTCCATGAAAGAAATGCCTTCCGTCCACAACGGTCATAGGTGGCCGTAATTTGCATATTTCTTTGTGCCGGAGACATGGGACTTGAGTTGAGACAACTATCCAAAACTGCAATTCGATATCGGTGGATTGCGGTATTGGGGTCATGCTCATAATCTGTCCAAAAAGTATTATTAAGCCCGTAAAGAGTATCTACCGGAATCCACAGATTATCATCTTCATAATAGATAATATATGCAATCGCATCTGATGCAGGCGAGGGGCTCCAGCCCAATACAACATTGCCGCTATTCAGATCCACAGAAACACTATCCAAAGGAGAAATATTCGGGGGAGTCATATCCGAAAAAACATCCGTAATCCGTCGGGAAATATTGCGACAGCCTGAAGCATCGCTCAATTCTATGCGGTATCCAATGGTTGCATTACAAACATCAATGGTATCACGAAATGAAAGGGCAGGAGTATGACCTGCATATTGCCAAACCAAAAAAGGAAATTCCTTATTTACGTTGTAATTAACATTATATGTCGGCAAGGGCGGGTTTATCGGAGGAGACCAATTAAGTATGGCAATACCGTTACCTGGATTACTCAAGTATAGCTCAATTGTGGCCAATGTATCAGAAAAAAAAGTAGAATAAGCAGAAATAGCGGTTATGTAATAATAACAATTCTGTCCATTGGCATTAGCTCCCGAATGTAAATATTGAGTAACTGAAGAGTTGGCTATTGTAGCAATTTGCGTAAACGGTGCCGCGAGGTTGGTTGAATAGAAAATTTCATACTGTACGAACCCACTAATATCGGTCGGTGTAAGCCAGTGAAGAGTAACATTTCCATTATCGGCAACTTCAAGACAACGTAATTGAGGCGAAGTGAGTGAAAATCCCGTCAAAAAGGTAGTAAGAAATAAACCGATAAGCGATATTTTTTTTATCATTTTTTTATAACGATAAAGCAAGTTAATTAGTATGAAAATGTAACAATTAAAATCCTCTGACAATCTACATCTGATTGCTTATCGATATAGAACAATTTGTCCTTTTTCATAGTGTTTTTCGCCTATACGATCCGTGTATGTTATGATATAAAGATATGCACCAGAAGGAGATTTTTTCCCTTCGTAGGTTCCGTCCCAACCTTTATTAATATTATGAGTGTTAAATATTAGTCTTCCGGAAGTTTCAAAAATGGATAGAGTGAAATTCGTGATATCCATCGGAGCTTCCACTTTAAATTGGTCATTAATTCCATCTCCATTCGGAGTAAACGCATTGGGAATATATAGTCCGCAGTCAAAAACATCCACCCGAATAGCCAATGTAGTATCTTTCCCGTCTGGTTTGAGTACATCAACATAATAGATGTCACTTTCTTCGGGGTAAATTTCAAGTGTAGTTGCTTGTACGCCAATCTGCCATTGTACATTTAATGAATTTTTTACAAATAAGACTACTTTTGAATTTTTACACACTGCCGTATCGCGGCTATATTGCAACAATGCGGAATGGGGGTCCCCTGAAAACGGAATGGGTAATAAATTGGATTCTGTAGGTTTGTTCAGATTCGCAGGTTTGATAAATTCTTCTATCGCTTCATCTTGCGAGGTGGAAGGGGCAATCATCGTAATCGAAACAGGAGTCGAAGGTAGCATCTGTGAATCATCTGCAATATCTTTATTTACAGAGCTATTTTGATGAGTAATTTCACCTGATTTCGTATCAGTTGAAATTACTCTGGTTTTAGAAGTCGCTACATGGTTATTTTCTTCTGTCTTCATTGCCGCCTGAATATTCAAACATGCTGAATCTTTGTCAATTAGCGTTGTTTGCAAATACTCCGGCGTAACAGGAAGTTGCTCTTGATTTATCAATTTCGTTTCCGGGGATATAAAATAGAAAAGTGCCGCCACGAACAAGCCAACACTTCCAATAGTAAAACTTAAAGTCTTGGGGTTCAAAAATTTCTTTCTTACATTATAGGCTTTGAGATTCTTATTTTCAGAAATCTTTGTCCATAACTCATCCGACGGTTGAGCCTTAAAATCTTTAAATGTCTCCTTAAATAATTCTCCTATTTCTTTCTCTTTCATATTCATTTACAATACTTCCAAATCATTTTTTAAATGGGTTTCAATCTTTTTTTTCAGGGCGAGTTTTGCTTTATGGAGTTGCGTTCGAACCGTTACGGGGGTACACCCCAACATTTCAGCAATTTCTTTATGAGAATAACCATCTATTTCATACAAGTTAAACGCAGCTCTATAGCCATCCGGAAGTTCGTTAATGAAGTTAAGTAATAAATTCAAAGTTGTTTTGTCCGTAGTCGAAACTTTGACATCTTTAATACTTTCTTGTAATTCATCAATATCAAGGTCATAGCCGGTCGCTACTTTTTTGCGATACGCATTTATTGCCGTATTGACGGCAATCTGTCTCACCCATGCTTCCAAAGAACCCTCTCCCCTAAAAGAACTTATTTTCACGAATATCTTAATAAAAGAGTCTTGCAAAATGTCCTCTGCCTCCATGGTATTTTTTGCATAACGCATACAAATACCCATTAACGTAGTTGAGAAATGTTGATAGAGCATCTTTTGATATTTCTCTTTTCCCGCTTTGCATCCTTCTATGATTTCCTTTTCATTAATCATTAACTTCTCAAATACTGGTTTTAAGACAAAAAAAAATAATTTGTGTTGCTTTTTTTATTTTATATTTGCAAAAATATAAAACATCTTTGACAATTGAAGATTTCCCAAGATTATTTTGAAAATAAGGATGTTCTTTTCTTAGCTGAGGATTTACTCGGAAAGTACATTTTTACTCTTTTTGACGGACAAATTACCGGTGGAATCATTACGGAAACTGAGGCTTATAGAGGAATTACCGACAGGGCCTCCCACGCATTTAACGGCCGCCGCACCCAACGTAATGAGGTTATGTATGCTCGCGGGGGAATACTGTACGTCTATTTGTGCTACGGAATTCATCATTTATCTAATATTGTTACCAATAAAGAAGGAATTCCCGATGCCATCTTGCTGCGAGCCATCGTGCCAACCCACGGAGAAGAGTTGATTCTCAAACGCACAGGAAAAAGCAAAATCACTCCTGATATACTTGTAGGGCCGGGGAAACTATCCAAAGGGCTTGGAATTTCAACCGCCATGAATGGATTAGCTATCGGCTCTGAAAAAATTTGGCTTGAAGACAGACAAGAGGAGGTGAATAAAAATTATATCTCTAAATTACCACGGATCGGGGTTGACTATGCGGCAGAAGATGCATTACTCCCTTATCGATTTGTATTAGCTCATGAACATTTTTTAAAATAAATTTGTTTTATTATAAAAAAATGCCATGGAAGAATTATTTGCAACCCTTATTGTATTAGCGGATTCCCAGAAAGCCCATATCATACAAGCTGAATTGGAATCTGCAGGTATTACGGCCTATATTGCCGATGAATATTCTTCTCAATTGATTGGTGGATATGCATCAGGAGGTATTCGTGTGCAAGTCAAAGAAAGTGATTTGGAAAAAGCTACTGCTATTATGAGCGAATTGGGATATAAATCATAAGTATTCCTAACTTTTACCACCGAACCTCAATGCGGCAATATTCTTTTTCTCCGTCGCGACTGATAAATGTGGATATCTTGTCCTGTGGGGCCGTCTCCTCAGTAAAAATGGCATATTCATCACCCTCTTTTGCTTGTGATAAATAATTGATGATAATTTCTTTGATATTTCCAATCGAAAAAGATTGATAATCAACACTATCAAATAACCATTGTAGATATTTCGCATTGTTGGTATGCTGATTCATATCTAAATCGGAATACAATACCGGATGAAAATCGTGGGTCTTTTGAGAAAAATCTATTTTTTTAATTTTAGGAGCTCTCTTTTCAATAGCATGCCGGTCTTCGCAAGTGTATAGCGATGTATCAAGCGACGGCATCTCACGCGGTTTATACTCAAGAGTATCTAAAATAATCCAATTGGAAGTGGCTGCTATCAACAAATTTCCTTCGGAATCATAAAATTCGTAATCTCTAGGATGAGTCAGAAATTCAGTCTTCTTTCCCCAAGTTCTGACGAGAATTTCTTCATTCCATTTGGGCAGTCTTTTAATTTGCACATGCACTTTTGATAAAGCCCAAAATAGATGAAGCGGATGTAAGTAGTCCCTTCCTGCTTTATGAAGATTGACATGTTCCCAAGCGACCTCCTGCATAAAGCAAAACAGAGAGGGTATTGTCAAATAGGTCTCTTTATCAACCTGATAAGAATAAATTTTAAATTTTTGTTCAAATATATGTCCGTCATTCATGATACAATAAAATAGTAATTTCAAAAGAAAAATGTTCGATTGCTAAAAAAGAGGAATGAAATTTGGGAATTAATCGATCTGTTTGTACACTATCTGCTCTTGTTCTATGATTGTTTCCGCACGTTCTGCAACCGGCGCTGTAGGTTGTGGTCGTAAAAAATACTCAAGAATGACTTCGTTCTCATCTTCCTTGAAAGTAAGCTTATCTACTAATCTTAATATGGCATGTAGGGAATTATCGGTATCAACAGCTAAAGGGCTCTGAAGTTGTTTTGCCAATACAGATATAGACTGATTGTTTTGAATGTGAACGGTTACAATACTATTCTCTATAAAAAAATCAATATTTATTTCCGGAGTTCCATCGGAAGAAGCGGTCATCATTTGTGTCAACATTTCGATAACGGATAACGATAAAATTCCGAATTGCTCCTCTAACCGATATTCATCACAGATAGTCTCTATGGTCCGTAACGCTTCCGAAACGGCATTGTCGGCATGTAACTGTTTTAATTCTAAATGATACATACTTTTTTATTCAATGTTATAAAAATACTGATTTACTTTTTCTTTGTAATAATAGTTCAGCGTCGGCGGCACTGTTTTGAGCATTTCAGTCTGTTGTTGTTTGGTTTTGTCAAAATTCCACTCTTTTGGTGGATTGGGGTTGCGCAACTCTTTGCCTTCTTTTGATTCTCTCTTTTCTTCTTTTTCCCTTTGCATCTCTGCACGTTCACTTTCTAAAAGACGGGTTTCGATATTCTTTTGCCTATTGATGGTTTGTTGATTAAGCATCTTATTAACAAGTTCTTTTTCCGTTTTTTGCATCTCCTGGATCATCTGTTCCAACGACTTATCCCCTACTCCATTTTGTGATTTAAGGTCATTTTGCAAATCCTGTAACATCTTCCGAATCGCTTCTTGTTGGGCTGCCATTCGCGCAAATTGCTCATTCAACGATTGGGTATTTCCAGGCATCACCCCTGTGGGTTTTCCTTCTCCTTGTTGCATCGACCGCTGCATCGCTTCCATTTGACGATTCAATTGTTGTTGCAACTCGCGTGCCGACTTGGCTTTACTTTTCTTCGAACCTCCGGGATTGCTACAGGACGAAGAACTCTTTCCCCGTTTTTTACATTTACTGCACTGCGATTGATTTTGTTGTTGTTTTTCTTTGACCTCTTTCAGCGATTCTGCCAACATTAAGGCCAAATTATTCATGGAAGTCAAACCAAACTGCTGATTCGACGATGCTTGGGGCAACCTCCTATCGTTAAGATTCGTCTTTGCTTGTTCCAAATAGTTGTCAATTTTGTCAACCTCTTTTTGAATAAAGGGTTTAACAGCCGTTTGTCGGCGTGCCAACGCATCCAGTGAATCCCGAATCACTCGCATGTGCTCTTGTATCATGAACTGCCCCCGAAGTGCCTCCGATAAACTGGGCGACTTGGAAGACATTTTCCGTACCATTTCCATATTTCGCTCTTGTTCAAACGAAATTTGTACTAAATTATCCAGAATCTGACGCAACACTTGAATATCTTCTTCTAAATCCTCCGCTTCGCTTTCCAACATATCCTGCTCCATCTGATAGGACAACTCTTCCATTTTTTCGCCGGCACTCTGCTGCTTCTCGGATGCTTTTCCTCTATTATTTTTTTGCAACGCCTCATTTCCACCCTTCATATCTTCCTCAATTTGCTGTTGTAACTCAGAATGGTCTTTCATGTTGTTCGGCTCTTCCAACTCCTTATTCAACTGCTGCAACTCTTTGTATTCCTGTTTCAGCTGATCATACTTCTTCTCAATTTCGTTTTGCTTGTTCAACAACTCATCTTTCGGGGTGTTTTTGGATTTAGAGTTTTCGGAAAGCTGTTTTTGCTCCTCTGCCAAATTCCGCGTCTTGTCGATCAAGTCATTATATTTTTTCTCAAATTCCAATTGTTTGAACAACTGAAGCTGTTCATCCAAACTTTTGTTAATTTCTTCCGAATTGAGTTTCATTTGCTCCGCAGCCTCCTTCATCTTATCTTTGTTGAGCTCATTCATCATGTTTTGCATCTTCTGGAATAGTTGCTTCATCTCATCACTCAAAATCTCATCAAAGCGTTTTTGTAATTCCTCCTGCTTTTTAATTAATTCCGGAGAAATATTCTTAAACTGTTCTTCAATGCTGCGTTGCTCCTGTTGCTTCTCCTGTAATGCGTCAATCTGTTTTTGTAATTCATTAAATTGATTCATAAGACTTTCCATCTTCTGCTTATCTTGCCATGATGGTGCTTGTTTTTGGAGAAGCTGTTGAGATAATTTTTCAAAATCCTGACTAATTTGTTTGGATTCTTGAAGTAATTTTTCAAAATCATCTTTCGTTTCACTATTGCCTTTACTCAAATCTTGGTCTATCTCTTCCATTGTTTTTAAGCGAAATGTATTCGAGGTAGTTTTGCTCATTTTACTACCATTTACTCCGTCATTGTCTCGAACTTCAAAATGATATTCAATATGATACCCCGGATCCAATCCCAATGTCCCTGCATCAAAATAGAAATAAAAATCTTGAATCGTATTCCGCGACTGTATCTCAATCGGAATACTCTTCCCACTCTCCAACAAATTTCCTTCACTACTGAATTTAGAATAGACAAATTTCAAATTACTGAATCCGTAATCGTCCTTGATGTTTCCTTTGAAATAAATGCGATCCGCAAACAGAGAATCTTGTTGACTATCCACGTATATTTCCGGATATTGATCAGGGATCACGGAAATGGTATGTTTAAGAGTATCTTTATTCGAATAGTAGCGATTGCTATTTACCAGAGCATAATCAAACGGAGCACGAGCCACAGCTGATACCCGATAAATATCATCTTCGGAAAGCAACGTTTTAATCGCATTTTCACTTATAAAATGAAGAGTATCCGTATTTTTGGTATAAAACATCCAAGTAATCTTTGTTCCTTCCGGCACCATGGCATCTCCATTATTTTCGATAGTTTCTTTATTTTTATTCAAATAGGCAGGAAATTCCAATTGCATCACAAAGCTGATGGTCACCGGTTTCGGCAATACTATTAAGGTGTAAGGTGTAGAAATCAATTCCTCAGCAACCAACTGAAAAGTGGTGCTTCGCTGAATATTTGAAAATTTGTATGTAAATTCACTATTTGACACCTTGGTCAATTTATACTTCTTCTCCTTGATTGTGATGTACAATTCTTCCGGAGTTTCTTTTCCCATGACTTTGACGTGTAAATCAAAAGTCTCATTTTGAAACGCCCGCAAGGTATCATTCATGATTTGAAATTGATAGGGTGCCGGCCGTTCATAAAATGTACTATGATGTACAATCCGTTGGGTAGACGCAGTAAAAATTTCGCTTTTGAAAGAAAATAATGCAATAAAAAGCAATATCGGAATGGCTGCCCATTTCAAATAACGTCTGTTGTTTTTAAACGGAATAGCCTTCACAAAAGGAAACGGCTTGATCGTCTCTATTTTGGAATCAATTGCCGCCATGAGCAAATCATAACTTTTAAAATTACCGGCCGCCATTAAATGTTCCAATTGAAGAATATTGAGCAGTTTATCATCAATTTCCGGAAAATGTTTTCCTACAATTGCCGCCACTTTCTCCTTACTAATCTGCTTCCCGAGCCCCATAATTTTGAGAATCGGAATCACCACATAAAAGACAAAAGTCAGCCCAAAAAGGAGCAAATAGGAATAAAACAGAATCGCCCTCACTGTAGTATTGAAATAGGCAAAATATTCCAAAAGAGCGTAGATAATAAACGTCAACA
The DNA here is from genome assembly GCA_022708105.1 of Bacteroidota bacterium. Taxonomy (GTDB): domain Bacteria; phylum Bacteroidota; class Bacteroidia; order Bacteroidales; family WCHB1-69; genus DUOL01. The sequence goes on along the minus strand of JAKIZI010000009.1, from coordinate 38,460 downwards.
ACGTAACCATCACAAAGAAAATCGCTCCTTTGTAAAGTTGATTCAGATAATATTTTTGGGCAAATTCCCGAATCTTTTGGTTAATAAGTAATTGGTTGTTATTCATCTATTGTAGTTTATTCTTTAAACTTCCCAAAATGCAAAGATACTGCATATTTTCCAAATAATATTCGCTAATAATGAAAAAAATTATTAGGGCGTGCGGGCTTTGCCGTCGGCCTAAATACCTCATGCTTCGAATGGTAGAACCCTTGCGTCTTGGCAATATTTTTTTACCTACAACATCAAGTGTGTTTTTTTATTCTGATTTTCACAATAAAAACCCTTTAGGTGCAAAGCACATAAAGGTCATCTCGCTCATTAAGACACAGCACAGGAAATCCGATTGGGTTCCCTATCATTTTTTTCTCTTTAACTCCTATTAGTAAATCCGTGAGCGAGCGATAACGAGTCATCATGATAACAGTAAGCGTTGCTTGAAACTGCGGAGCAATTTTCATAGAATGGTAATCTATATTATCAACGGAGGGTGTTATCGGATGAAGAGTATAATTGATATTAAGATTTTGATACAATTTTTCTACAAACGCAAGATTATCTTTCACTTTTTGTAATAAAAATTCATCTTTAAAAAGCGAATAGACAATGTGTACCGGTGCTTGATAATAGCGGTGAAAATAGCCTGCCCACATTGCTTTTTCTTTAGAATTCAAATAAATATCTATCGGAAGCAGTACTTGTTTAAAAATGTCTGTACCGGGCATTTGATTTCCGACGACAAGCACCGGATGTCGCGAGGGTTTAATAAAAGAAAATGCTTTTTTTCGATTAAAAGTAGTACGATTCTTTTGAGAGGAGACAGCGATGACAAACATCACAGTATTGGTTTCATCTGCATACTGATATAACTCCGAAGCAGTATAAGGGTCTGAAAGCAGGATTGTTTCAATACTATGATCGGAAAGATTTTCCAATGAACGTCTAAAATGGGGAGAGAGGGTTTCCGGTGTCCGCTTTTTATGATTAATAAGTTTTTTATGGGGAACATAATTCCCTACAATCGTCAATGAGGCATTAAAAATGGCAGCTACGACAGAGCCATATCGGACGGCAGCATCCCCGAAATCGGTAAAATCTGTAATGGCAATAACATTTAATTTTTTAGACTCATCCATAAAATTGATTATTAATACAATCCTTTTACAGTAGCTTTTCCCGGGATATATTCTTTGAGATAAAACGGTTCAAAATAGGCAATATCTTCAAATTGTTGTAATGCAAATTTTGCATAGGCTTTTTCTATCATAAATTGTGCAGAAAGCGGAGTATAGTCGAATAAAGCATTAGGAGAAGCGGCAAGAAACGGTTCACATTTTGGAACTCCATTTCCGCAAAAGAGAATTCTTCGTTGTTGAAGAAGCTTTTGAAACGAATCAGCATCAATAACTTGAGCTGAGATATCGTGAATCATATTTCCTTTCTCATCAAAGAGGGTTGTATAAACTTCCATACGGCGGGCATCAATCATAGGAACATAATAAAAAGCATCCTCCTTATGTCGGTTTCGGGCGCCGGCAACGATACTTTCCAACGTGGTTACTGCAATTAGAGGAATAGCAGTAGTATAACAAAGACCTTTAGCGGTAGCAGCCCCGATACGGAGACCGGTATAGGAACCCGGACCTGTGCTGAGGCATACTGCATCAAGATTTTCAGGAATCATATCACACGAGCTTATCAATTCTTGGATAAAGAGAATCAGTTTTTCGGCATGAGAATATCCATTGGCATCTTCTTTGAGTCCTAAAAGTTGTTTTCCTCTGGACAGAGCCACGGAGCAAATATCGGTTGCTGTTTCTATATGGAGAATTATGGGTTTATCAACCAATCTCTTGGGGTATATTTTCCCGGTTGGATGTGATGAGTTTTCTAAAGAAATGAGATTATTCATAATATAGTGAGGCTCTTATCAGTTAATTGTCAAATAATCCAAAGGATTAATCGGAAATCCGTTATACCATAATTCAAGGTGAAGATGAATTCCCTTTTCAGCGGATCCACTATGTCCCATTTGGGCAATCACCTCCTCACTTTCAACTTTATCCCCGGCTTTTTTCATAATATTTCCGAGATTTTGATATTTAGAGATAATATTTCCGGCATGTTGAATAATAATGGTATTTCCGGTACGGGGATCGAAGCCTGCAAAAATGACCATTCCTTTTTCAATGGAAGATATTGGCGTATTTCTCTTATTTTGGATATCAATACCATAGTGTCTTTCGGCAATACTAAAATCGGAGACAAGCATCCCTGTAGTTGGAATTTTTGGGAAAAATGCGGCTATATCTGCTCTTTTCACTAAGGGAACCGTTTCATTACCGGAAGCTCCTCCACGATAATTTTTTACAATTTCATCTGCTTCTTGTTCCATTTTTTCGGTCTCCTTAGATTTTTCAAAAGCAGTTTCATCATTCACTTTTTGTTTTTGATTTTCTTGTTGTAGTTCCTCTTTTTCTAATTGGTCATTGATAACTTTATAAAAATTATCAAGAAATTGTTGATTTTGACGCACTAAAAGGTCAACAGAATCCACGTAAATCGCAAGTCGTTTATATTCTCTGTATTCATCCGGAGTGGTATAACCGGGAACATAAACACGCAGTGGTGTGAAGGCGATGAGCATGGCCGTAATGGCAATAAGAAATACTGCGGAGGTAGTAACCACTACAAAAACATTACGCGGACTCAGGCGAAAAGTTAATTTCTCCTGATGGGTCGAATCATTTTTGATGACCAATCGGTATTTAGTCTTCCAATTGGAAATCAATTTCTTCCAGAGAACACGCAGGGATGTTTTTTTTAATCTTTTCATATCATGGAGCATTTTCTATGAAAGGGCTTGATTAATTTTCTTAGAAGATTCGAGTATTTCATCATATTCTTTAGGCGTAATATCGTTAAAGAAGAAGTGAACAGGATTAACGGGAGTCCCACTTTTAATAACTTCATAGTGAAGATGGGAACCAAAAGAAAGACCGGTATTCCCAACATAGCCGATTACTTGTCCTCGGGTTACTCGTTGCCCTGGTTTCACTGCTTTTTTAGAGAGATGTGCATAAAGTGTTTTATAGGAGTATCCATGGTTAATGATTACCGTAATACCATAGCCGCTACCACCATCTTCACGGGAAACGGTTCCATCTGCAGTAGCATAAACAGGCGTGCCTCGTGGGGCTGCAATATCAATACCGGTATGTCTTCGGAGCGTTTTTAAAATCGGATGATACCTCATTCCAAAGCCGGAAGAGATAGAGGACATGTTTTTCAACGGACGAATAGCTGGAATTGATTGCAACATAGTCTCTTTTTGTTTCGCCAATTGAGCAACGGTATCTTGAGAACGGGATTGTACCGCAAGTCTAACCATAAGTTGAGACGCTCTATGGTTAGTTGTTCGAATCAAATCGACGGCTTCGTCATGTGATAAATCATTATACTGAAGACTTTTATCAAGAAATGGATATCTCACCTCTTTGGGAACGGGATCTGTTTCAAAAATTGCACGATAAATATAGTCATCCCGTTCTTGAAGGTCATCTAAAACTAAATTTACCAAGTTCATCTTTTCATTTACCTCTTTTAGTGCTTTTTTAAGTTCATTATTTTCTCTTTGAAGCATTTTTTCACGAGGTGAATCAAAAAGATAGAAAGAGAGCCAAATAACAAGTACAGCAAAAGAGAGGGCACTTGCTGTAAACCAAAGCACCCGAACTACAATTCGTTGAATTTCTTTTTTATTTATTAGTATCTTTTGTTTAAAAAAGGATAAATTCATAATCTATATATTCGGATAACTCAAAAACAAGAGATGCATAATCTATCTCCGGGTTGTAATTGATCAAGAGGCATTCCTATTTTTATATTTTTCTTATATAATATTTTCAATTGAATGGCATATTGTTGGGCTATTCCGCGTAGGGACTCACCTTCTCGAATCACATGAAATTCAAATTTACTTTTCTTTTGTTTTGCTTGAAGATACACTATTTCTCCTTCCACCGGCTGATCTTTCCAATCAATCACATCATTGTATTGTCGAAGGTCTGCTTCATCTATATTAATTTTGTTGGCAATTTTATTATAAGTATCTCCTGCTTGAGCAATGATAAATTTAGTTTTATTGTTTATATAAACAGGTCTTTGTATATAAGGAAAATAAGTCTCCTTATAATTACGGGGATCCGGTTTGAATATCGTATTATCAGGATTTGTTTGTGCAAAGATCTGCTGATTTGACAACAGTAATATAAGGCACCCGAAAAACACACAAAATAACTTTTTCATAATAACCTTTATCTATAATGTGCAAAACTACATTAATTTTTTGAGACAGAACTGTATCTTGGATTCTTCCGGCCATTCAATATCAATCCAGTTGATATTGAAGCCAATTCGTTCCATTTTTCGGAACCAAGTCATCTGTCTTTTAGAAAATTGGTGAATAGCCACATTTAGTTTTGTAAATAACGCATTGCGGTCCAATTTATTTTGCAAATAAAGGGTAATGTATTTATATTCTAATCCGTAACGCAGCAATTGATATTCACTTACTCCTTGTTTAATAAGATTTTCAACTTCTTCTATCATTCCGTTATTTAATCTTTCTTTCAATCTTGAAGTAATTTTATTTCGAATAAGATCACGATCTCCTTTAAGTCCGAAAATAATTGAATCAAGAGGTTGAGAGAGTGTGGCGAGTTCCGGATGATTATTGTAATAGGTTTCGATTTCGATAGCTCGAAGTAACCGTTCCCTATCACAAGTATCCGTTTGATTATGTAATTCTCTTAGTTTTGATAGTATTTGAATAAGTTCATTTTCAGATTTGAGGGAAAATTCTTTTCTAAGTACTTCATTTTCGGGAACAGGGAAAAGTTTATACCCTTTCAACACGGCTTCAATATACATACCGCTACCTCCGCAGAGAATTGTATTTTTCCCTCGTTCTTTAATATTCTGATGCGTTTTATGAACGGCTTGCTGGTATTGAAAAACATTATATTCCAATCCGGGTTCTGCAATATCAATCAGATGATAGGGAATCGAAATTCCGTTGATGGCATAATCCGATAAATCTTTTCCACTGCCGATGTCCATTCCGCGGTACACTTGTCTGGAATCCGCACTAATAATTTCGGCATCAATATGTTGTGCAAGAAGAACTGACAATCGTGTTTTTCCTGTAGCGGTTGGACCCAGAATGGTAATCAGAGGCAAATTCATGGCGTAAAGATACAAAAAATCAGCATGATTGTTTTGCTAATTTAGCCCAATTCAGATATCCCAACACCGACATGACCGTATAGCCAAGGAAAAAAGCGGCCGTAAAGTAATGAGTCGGTTGGTTTCCGATGTACCCTGTATAGATATTAATAGCCGTATAAATTAAATTTACCGTAATCCAAACGAACCATTGTTGCACAATTTTCTTTGCAAGAAGGAACATTCCCGTAAATCCTATGGCAGTTGAAAACACGGTCCCTGCAATTACCCAAGTGTTGTTTGCATAAGGATTATATTGTACTTCCAACAGCCAAAGAGGGATTAGCAACACCACTGAAATCAACAATATTGGCATTATCCATGATTTCTTAAGATTTGTCGGTGGCTGTTCGGTTTCGTTATCCTTTCTTTTCCATGCAATCATCCCATAGATATTGGCAAAAAAGTAATAAGCCCAAGTAATAACCCATGCCATCATTCCTTGATGCCAAAACATAAACACATAGCATGCAGACCAGAAAAGTCCCACAATCCATAAAGCATATTTTGCCTTATATTCGAGGTAGAGATATACAATTCCAAGAATCGTTGCAAGAATTTCTATAGCAGAAAGTAGCATTATTCAGGCTTTAATTGATACATTTTCTTTTTCCAATTGATATACCCCAAGATAGAAATCACGACATAAACACCATACAAAACAGAAGTAGGGTACAAACCTTTCCAGATGTAAAGACCTGTCGCTATAAAATTCACGGCAATCCATACAAGCCAATGTTCAATATTTTTTCTTGCCAGAAGCCACATAGCCACAAAACTCAATGTTGTCGTAATGGAATCTCCCAAGGCAACCGGACTATCAGTATAATTCTCAAGGATATAGTACAGAGGATAAATCAGAAGGAAGCAAATAGCAGTCAATATGGGAATTTGCCATTTAGGAACTTTTGTAATTCCCCCGTAATTATCATTATCGTGTTTTTTCTTGAGTTTAATCCATACATAAATGGCATACATATTGGCTGCCAGATAATAAACACTCATCCCTGAATCCGCATAGAATTTAGCATTATAAAAAATATAGATATACAATGCGGAACTGATACTTCCAATAACTGCGAACCAATGAATTGCTTTATATTGGAGTAAAATTACTCCAAGGCCGGTAATTACACCAAAAATTTCAATTTTATTATGCCATACATATTGGCATATAATCATGAAAAAATCAATAATACTAGTATCACCTTCCATAAGATCTAATAATAAGAATAATAAAACTGTGCAAACAATTCTCTATAAACAACAAAGGGTGGAAATTCCACCCTAAAGTATTTTATTACATGTTAGGCAGCATTTCAGCCACCAATTGAACCATTTTCGGGCCTGCGGTTGCTGCGGCTGCCAATACTTCCTCGTGGGAAGCTTCTTCAACAACACCAACAACTCCCAAGTCGGTAATCACCGAGAGAGCAAATACTTCCATTCCAAGATGGCGGGCAGTAATATTTTCAGGAACGGTAGACATTCCTACTGCATCAGCACCTAAGATATAAAATGCTCTATATTCTGCCGGAGTTTCAAAGCAGGGACCAGTAACGCCAAGATAAACTCCTTGTTGCAAATAAATCCCCAATTTCTTACCTGTTTCGTGAGCCAATTTCACCAATCTTTTGGAATAAGCTTCATTCATACTAGGGAATCTGGGTCCTAATTCGTCATAATTTTTTCCCATAAGCGGATTATCGCCAAATAGGTTAATATGATCTTTAATAATCATAATATCGCCTATTTTAAAAGTAGGGTTCATTCCACCGGCGGCATTGGATAAAATAAGCTTTTCAACTCCCATTGCCTTCATAACTTGAATCGGGAAAGTAACTTCTTTCATTTTATAACCTTCATAATAATGAAATCTTCCACTCATCACCATCACTTCAACATTATTTAATTTGCCGAAAATCAAGGAGCCTCTGTGACCGGCAACGGTAGAAACAGGAAAATTCGGAATATCCTTGTAAGGAATTTCTGTAATAATTTTCACTTGATCCACCAAACCACCCAATCCGGATCCTAAAACAATACCGATTTTCGGATTGATGGTAACTTTACCTTTCAGGAAAGATGCGCTTTCTTTAATCTTTTCTAACATAGCTATTTATTTTTTTTATTAATTTTTCTTTTTCATCAAATAAAATCTCAACACGAATCGGAAGTGCAAAAAGCGGGTGCAAAGATATAATTTTTTTCGTTACCCCTGTAACGAGTCTCATCACATCTTTTTCAGTAGAAAGGATAATTCCGCCTTGTTCCATCGTTTTTTCATTTTCCCAGAGTATTTTATTCAGGTCTTGTTCTTTAAAAACATAATGATCCGGAAAATGGTAACAAATTACGTTCTTATATGTTTTTTGAACAAATTTTTGCAACGATTCCGGGTGGGCGATACCGGAAATTAAGACAATTGGAGTATCGGAAGATAATGTAATACATTGTGCTTTTTCCGTAATCGGAACAGGTTGTTCATAGAGATAAGTAGAAAAATAAATTTCTTGATTTTTGGTAGGATTTATGCGCTCTTCAATTTCCTTTTTTTCTTTATCAGACAAATTTGGGGAACATTTTGTCACTACAATAACATTTGCATATTTTGCAGTCGTAGGAAACTCTCTCAATCTTCCTGCAGGAATTGGAAAATCATTATAATACGGGGAATTAAAATCCATGAGTAGTACATTGCAATTGGCTTTTACGCTCAGATGTTGGAACGCATCATCCAATAAAATCATCTCCGTTTCAGGACGATCAAGTAATAGTTTTTCTATTCCTAAAACTCGATTTTCGCAAACAGCCACTTCTAAAGAAGGAAATTTAGTCATAAATTGCAGAGGTTCATCTCCAAGCATTTGAGCTGTTTTATCTTCTTCCGGCAATTGAGAAGCCAATAAATATCCTTTGCTTTTTCTTCCATATCCACGGCTCAAAGTAGCCAAATGCAATTTTGATGAAAAGTGACGAATCAAAAATTCAACGTGGGGTGTTTTCCCGGTTCCACCCATACTTAAATTGCCCACAACAATAATCGGAACAGGAAATTTATACGATTGCAGCCACTTCTTTTCATAGAAAAGTCTTCGGATTTTCAATACAATTCCGTAAATGAAGCCAAATGGATATAAAAGATATTTTACAATCAACAAAATTTCACTTTTTACTATTCAAATGCAAAAATAATGAAATAATGGTTAAGTTCACTTTTCTTATTTTAAGCAGGACAATTTAACATTGAATCAAAAATAATGAATAGTCTTCTAATACCATTCATCCTCTTCACTTTCATCATTATAGGATTCCGTAATTCCTTTATAGGTAATTTGAATCGTATTATATTGATGGTCTGGTGCAAAGAATTGCACTTTCACTTCTATTTGATCATTATTCAGATTAAATGCTTTCAAATTGAGTACTCCGGCATTCCATAGAATTTTAGAATAAGTAACATCACGTACGATCAAAGGAGATTCTATATCAAATTCAATAAAATTATAAGTTGGCGTATCAGCGTCATCTTTTTCATATTCAAAAATAACTTCATTAAATCGAAAACAACCGTTACCAGTAAAGGACATGTCTTCATTATCGATTCCTGATGGCATCAAAATAGAGAGCGTTGAAATTTCCAGATTCAGAGAACTATTGGGGTTTGTATTTTCTGACATCGTTACCAGCCATTTTCTTCCTGTTGTATTTTCAATAGTAACTCCCACGGAATCACCCATAAATGAAGAAAAATTATATGGATAGTAGTATAATAATTCCTCAGTGGAGTTGGCATAGTAAAAAACAGACCAAACAGCTCCTGCATCGGCAAGAGATTGATTATTGCGCACAATTTTATAGGTAAGGACAGAACCATCATAAAGTCCCCAGGAACCATCAGATTCGAGTCGTATTTTATAATCGGCAAAAAGACTATCTTCAATCGCTGTTTGGATTGTGGGAGCAGCATCATGCCAATAATTGAAATGGAAAGCCACATTTACAAACTTCTGAAGAGTTTGATTCATCGAGAAGTTCCAAGCATCATAAATTTGTTTTCCTTTTTCGGTTCTATTTCCATGAGGTTCCGGTTGGTCCAATATACAACCATTCAAAAGGAATGCCAATCCTATTATATAAGCAAAAAGCAACCTGTTTTTTTTCATATCACCCTCCTATTTATTAACATTAAATCTATATCCGAAACCTGCGGTCACAATACCTTTTGCCCCAATTCCCAATTCCGAAAAACCATACCATTTTTTACCGACAGAAACGCCTATCGACGTTAGTTGGAAAAACGGGTCTATATCAAAAGATTTTGTCTGTTGCGTATGCAGCAGCGAAAACATCACTCCAAGACTAATTCCCGAATACATGGTTACATACTTAGTATTAATCCACGAAAACCTAATTGCCGGTGCAATAGCAAAAAAATGTTCTTTTGTATAACCTACTGCATCTCTTGTTGCACGATCATACTCTTGATTGAAAATTCCTGTGTAAGAAAAAAGTCCTCCCACCCAAAACCATTTTTTTACTCTAAACATGTGGCTGAATGTCAGCGGACATGTTGTTATACGCATTCCTCTGTATGTATCAGGAGCAAACCAATTTTCTTGTTCATCAGAAAAAACATCAAAGAAAATAAAAGGTTCTGAGCTATACATTTTCATAATCAGAGGATCGCCAATCCCAAATTGACATTCATGACGAGGAAAAACATAGGATAGTTTCAGACTGTCAGATTGCTGCGCCTGCATTTGGAAAATAGCCAATAAGGAAATCATTCCCAAAAAAAATATTTTAATTTTCATATAAAAAAAATTAATAATTACATATCAATATAACAAGATATTTCATGTCTAAATAAAAACAAAGATACTAAAATATATATATTATTATAATTCAGAATGAATAAAAAAAATATTTTTATTCTTCTTTAAGAATATCGGCGTAAAATCCAACCATTTTATTAATAATCAAATCATTATTATGGTATAAGACTACAAAATTACGCGCATTTTCCCCGATAATCTTACAAATATCCGGTGTTTTGATACACTTCTCAACCGCATGAATAAAGTCTTCCTTATTATCAGCGATAATGAGATGTTTTCCATTTTCAATTTCAAGTCCTTCGGCTCCTATGGATGTAGTAATGATTGTTTTTCCGAGCGCCATTCCCTCAATAATTTTAACTCTGACACCACTTCCGGAAAGAATTGGCACAATCATTATATCCTTAGAGTGCATAAATTCCTGAGCATCGGCAACTTCTCCGAGAATGATTACATTAGGTAATTGGAGGGTTTTTAATTTGGATGGAATATGGCGTCCGGCAATAGTAAATGTAAGTTGAGGAAATTTTGCGTGCATCTCTTCCCAAACTTCATTAAGGAACCAATCAACCCCTTCCATGTTGGGTTTCCAATCTAAACTTCCTAAATGAAATAACTGCGGATTTTCAGACGGGATATAATCTTCTTCTGCATAATCAGTCGGATCAATTCCGAAAGCAATTACTGTTCCCGAAGTATTAGGAAACTGTTCATGAAAATAATCATAATCTTGCTCTGAAATCGTCATATACCCATCAATTTGACTAAAAACAGAAAGTTCAAATCGTTTCAACTTCTTTGCCAAAATTGAAAAGGCAAATTTCTTTAAAAGGGATGATTGTTGTTTGGCCAATCTTTCCCAAATTTTATGTTCAATATTGTGTGCACGGAGAATAATCTTCGCTGTCGAATATTGCTTAATTACCGGGATATAGGGTGCTGCAAAAATGGATTCAAGTTGTATTAAATCAAATGATTGAGATTTTAAAACTTGTATTAATTTATTAGAAAAATCCTTGGAAAAAAATCTATTTACATAATAAGATTGATTGAGGATTATGGATTTCGCAGCTAAAAAATAATTTATTTTAGTATCCACGGAGACGGTTTCAAAAGCAGTTTTTTGGCAATATTCAGCAGAAAGTTCATGTTCACTAAAGGAATGTTTAGGCGTTGACATGGCCAATACTTTTACTTCATGACCTTGTTTTAGCAATCCCTGAGTGAGGTTATTCATTGCAATACAACCACCGTCTTTGGCCGGTAAAGGAGGTTTATGACACAGCTGGAGTATTCTCATAATTATTGACGCTTAGAAACGAATATTTTTTTGAACCATTTTTCATAAGTTTCAATTGAAAGAACGGCGGAATCTACTGTTGCTTTATAGGTCAAGAAGATACAGATTGGCAACAAAATCGCTGTAGAAAGCCACATTCCGAAAGTAACTGAAATATTGCTCTCCTTGGCAATATTTTCGCCTATAAGAGATAAGGCAAAATGAAGTGTAAAGAAAAATACCGTAATCACAAGTGGAATTCCGATTCCTCCTTTTCGTATAATTGCACCAAGTGATGCCCCTATAAAAAAGAAAAGAAAACATGAAAGGGCTAAAGTAAACTTTCTATGTAATTCAATTTGATTTCTTTTAAGATTACTATATTGTTCTTGAATTCTCTCATGTTGATAAAAGAGTGATGCTGAACCTATTTCAGCGTATTGACAAGCATAATTGAGCACTTCTTGTTTTTTTTGTCCTGAGAGAGAAGCAAAAGCATATTTAAATTCATTTTCGCCCAATTTAGATATAGAATCTTTATAAATAAAGCGAGAATAAAATTGGAGACTTTCCATATAATCACTTGTCAGTTCTTTTTTCATAGAATTCATCTCTATTTGAATGGTATCAATTCTTTTAGAAAGTTGTTTCACTGTAGGCAGTAATCGTTCTGTAAAAAAAGACGCATCGGAGGTACGTTGAAATTCGAAAGTAGATAAATCAAATTTTTTATATTGTTTTTTAAAGTGAGCACGCGTCAGTGCATGTTTGCCGTATTGTTCATTATCGGCAATACTCTCATCCCAGTAATAACCTTCGTATAGTGTTAAAAGGAAAAATTTATCATCAGGGGTCATTTGCATTGTTCCTCTTCTAGCGTACGTAATTGTTGTATTCCCTTGTCTGCGGGAATGATCATAAATCAAAACATCTTTGACATTTTCTTGATTTTTGTCTTTAGAACCAATACGAATAATATAGTTAGGTAATCCATCATAAAAAACACCTTCATCAATTTTAAAAGCTTGTTTTAAAGTTTTGATATCATAATAGCGGCATGATGCTTTTGCACTTGCAATTGGGGCTATATTATTAGCAAACCAAAATGTAAATACCCCGATAAACAACGAAAATACTGCAATTGGCAACATAATTTTCACAAGAGGAATTCCTGATGCTTTCATTGCCACCAATTCATATCGTTCTCCTAAATTACCAAAAGTCATAAGAGAAGCGAGGAGAACCGCAAGCGGCATTGCCATAGACACGAAAGAAGCGGAAGCATAAAAAATAAACTCAAGAATAACGTGAATTTCAAGTCCTTTGCCAACGACATCGTCCACATATTTCCACAGAAATTGCATCAGCAAAATAAAAATAGCAAGGAAAAAGGTAAGGATAAAAGGTCCTATGAAGTTTTTCAGTAAATACCTATAAATTATTTTCACAAAAGAAAAAATTTAAAAATCTGCAAGTGTCACGGGCAGTTGATTTAATGCAATCTTTGTTTGTTCATCATTCGGGGGAGTTCCATGCCATTTATGGGTTCCCATCATAAAATCGATGCCCATACCCATTTCTGTTTTCATAAGAATTACGACAGGCATTCCTTTTCCAGAATCGCTTTTGGCTTTTTGGAGACCTTCAATTACCTCTCCCATATTATTGCCATCCATTTCTATCACTTTCCAATCAAAAGCTTCGAACTTGGCTTTAAGATTTCCGAGAGAAAGCACTTCATCGGTTGGGCCGTCAATTTGTTTTTTATTATAATCGACAATGGCAATCAGATTATCCACTTGTTTAGCCCCTGCAAACATAAAAGCTTCCCATGGTTGCCCTTCTTGCAGTTCTCCGTCACCTGTCAGAACATATATTAAATGTTCATCTCCATTATTTTTCTTAGCCAATGCGGCGCCAATAGCTATGGAAATTCCTTGTCCCAGTGATCCCGAAGACACTCTGATTCCGGGTAAATGTTTTGAAGCGGTAGGATGCCCTTGTAAGCGTGAAGAAATTTGTCTAAATGTTGCTAATTCTTCTATCGGGAAAAAACCTCTGCGAGCCATAACACTATAGAGAACAGGAGTCAAATGCCCATTAGAAATAAAGAACATATCTTCTCCTTTCCCCGGTACCGAAAAAGTTTCGGGAGAGGTCTGCAACACCTCAAAAAAGAGGGCTGTAATCAAATCAGCGCATCCGAGTGAGCCTCCGGGATGACCGGACTGTGCTGCATGGACCATTCTTATAATATCTCGACGAACTTGAGCTGCAATTTTTTCCAGATTCTCGATTTTATTCATATACTTAATTAATTGATAACCTCTCTTTTATATTGTATTTCTTCTTCCAGATTAACGAGAAAATATACTCCTATCATCGTCAGTAATTCCATATTTTTCAAATAGAAAAAATCCTTTAAGAATTCCACATCTCCTTTTACTGTTCCTGCAATTGTAGGTTTATATCTCAACACAACTTGATTTTTCTCATTTGTCCAGCCCCATTGATTTTTCCAAAGATTAATAATACTAAAATAGAACGGCATTTCATTCAATATTATTTTAGTCTTTGACATTAAATCCAGATATGAAATTGCACTTATCTGTTCACTTTTTTCTTTTTTTATTGTAATATAAGGTTTAAAGAACCCTTTTCTTTCAAAAATAAAGGAGCCTTCATAAGTTTCAGCTCGTGCGAATGTATTTTGGATGATATCAAGCGCTCCATAAGAATCATCTCCCGATCTTATTTCATAAAAATTCTTTATCACATCAGGTTTAATGATTTGAAGTGTTGTAATAGGGCTTTCACTAAACATTTTCATCATCTGTATTCTCAATTAAAATTTACAATTCTATAGAAGCTGAAATTTTGGCTGAAATTTCTTTAAATTCGTTATCGGTTAATTTCAGTTTAGGGTTAGAAAAATTTAGGTCCCCAACATGATTAATGGGTACAAGGTGAATATGGGTATGCGGTACTTCGAGACCAATAACAGCCACCCCAATTCTAAGACAAGTTACATTCTTTTTAATAGCTACAGCTACTTTTTTAGCAAAGACAATCATGTCGGAAAGCATCTCATCATCAAGGTCAAAAATATAATCATTTTGGATTTTAGGCACAACCAAGGCGTGTCCTTTACTTAAAGGAGAAATATCAAGAAATGAAATAAACTTTTCATTTTCTGCTAATTTATAGCAAGAAATTTCACCTTTAATAATCTTTGTAAATATTGTATCCATGATTAACGTGATATTTTAATAATTTGAAATTCCATAATACCTCTCGGTGTTTGAATTGAAACCACATCATTTTTTTTCTTTCCCAGCAATCCTTTTGCTATAGGAGAATTAATCGATAGTTTCCCTGATCTAAAATCTGCTTCAGATTCCGGAACAAGTGTATAGGTACTATTCTCATTTGTTTTTAAATTTTTAATTTCAATAATGGAATAGATAAGGACTTTAGATTTATCCAACTTTGAATCATCCAAAACACGTGCATTCGAGATTAAATTACGTAATCTTGCAATTTTAAGTTCCAAATGTCCCTGAGCATCTTTGGCTGCGTCGTATTCAGCATTTTCCGACAAATCGCCTTTATCACGAGCTTCGGCAATCATTGCTGAAATTTTTGCTCTTTCAGTAGTTTCTAATTGTGCTAACTCCGCTTTTAATGCAGCTAATCCCTCTTCGGAATAATACTTAATTTCATTCATAATTCAATAATAATATAATAAAACTGGTTTTTACATAAGAAAACTAAAGAGACTTAAAAAGCCTCCTTAGTATTTTTAATATTAAGAAAGGAATAATATCCTTTATAACTCTACTTTAATACCGATATAATGGTTTCCTTTCCATCGGTTTGTAAATCTGTAAGCGTAGTCGAGGAGAAGTCTTGTATTACCTTTTGATTTTTTCACAAGTGGAATTCCGAGAGAAACTCCGGCTGAAGGACCACTGTACCATGATGTTGAAGTGTTCGGGTTCCACATTCCATTTTCAATATTGTACCCTGCTCTCACCATAAAATAGCGGCTAAATCCGTATTCAATACCAAGGGAGAAGAGGTCGCTGGAAAATGAGTTTGCAGTAAAAGAAGCGGCCACTGTAATTCTATGTTCGGCATCATCTCTGGTTAAACCTTCATCTTTTCTATCTTGTTTATCCATCTCTTTATATTCACCGGTCCATATAAGAAAATCGTAGGATGCTCCTAAGGTAAGTAAAGATGGCATTTCATATTCTGCCGATCTTTGTTCCATTGTAAGTTCATGGTCTGTTGTATTAACTACGCCACGTACTGAAAGTCCATCGCCTTTATAGCTCATGGGAAGTCCAATATTTTTCATAGTAATACCTATTTTAAAGTTTTCATAGGGTCCTGCGAGATATTGGATTCCTGCATCGATAGCAAAACCGGTTGCACTTGCATCGGAGATACTTTCGTTAATCAATTTCACGGTTGCGCCCCCGTGAATAAATTTATTGAATGATTTTGCATAAGAAAGTCCAATATACATCAAATTAGGAGAAAAATTCCCCATTCCACCTTCGGGTTGATTTACTGATGTAATTTGGATATCGCCAAATCCCATTGTAAAAACGGATAAACCAAGAACTCCATAGTCTTTTCTTGATCCGTCTTTAGCTTTTCTAGAAAGGTGTTGCCCGATAGAGAAAGAGTTAATTCCTATACCGGCACCAGATCCTACAAGGTATTGAGTTCTAGTAAATCCGAATTCTGTTTTCTTAACAAAAGAGAGTCCAGCAACATTAGAAAAAATGGCTTCCAAACCGCGAATTTCAGCTACTCCGGCAGTTCCCCATCCATTAGTTCTAGCATACGGGTCTATAAGCAAGTGTTGTGATCCTGCTTGTCCTGAACGGTCTTTATTTCCTGCAAACGAATCAAGAGAAGCGCCCGCAAAGATGCCTATTAACGCAATAATTATTAATCTTTTATATATTTTATTCATAGTTTCTGATATTTTATAATTTAACATAATTAAAGGTTAAAAAGCATTCAAGTCAGTTGGTCTCATTGCAGCAAAGAATTTCAGAGTTTTCTCTCCTACTCCCGGTACTTGAACATGAATAATATACATTCCACTAGCAATCGGAATTCCTGCATTATTTTTGAGATTCCAATCTACGAAAGTAGATCCGCTATCTCCTTTAGATAATTTTCTCACTAAGATTCCATTAACTGTATAGATAGAAATAGTACAAGTTTGAGGAAGATTTACTATTTTAACAACATTATCCAACGCGGAAGATTCATATGCTGAAAAACCATAGTAAGGATTAGGAACAATATTAATATTATCCAACGCAGAAACTGCAACATCGTTTACATTATTTTGAATGGCAATATTCTTAGTGGAGAATTTGAACATAGGGAAGTTATCATTTTGAACAGTTTCAGGAGAGGTTCCCTTTGCGGATAACCATCTCATATAGGGACGAGTAACGCGTATTTTAATAGTAACATCGTTAGACAGCCATAAATTTTCTTTTTTCTCAACTGCCATTGGGATACTCGTCCACATAACATTATTAAAAAGTTCATTCTTTTTCTGTTTTCTACTATCATTATGAGATGTAATATCAACAAAGCTGTTGAATTTATTTTTCAGCCAAGAGCCTTCGTCGTATGAAGGACAGTCAAGCGTTTGATTATAATTACGTGTAGCACTAGCTCCTTGATAGAAAGTAGTAGCGGTATTACCTGAACTACCTACGACATATATAAAATGCATTCCACCAAAAACAGGTCCTTTAAAATTATCAGGAAATTGTCCCACTGTTTCTTGATAATATTTATACAAAGAATTATAATAACCTTCGCTTAATGGATTTCCTTCTTCATCGTACCCATATACAGAAGTCGGATTAAACAACATATCATCCCCATTATTTGCTGTATCGGATGAATTTTCCGAGAACATAATATTCAATCTTTCTCCTGTTTCGATATTAATTGCATATCCGGGGAACCATCCCATTCCGGTACCGGAACCATCAGGTTGTCCATCTTTTCCAACAGATTGAGATTTTCGTGGTTCGAATCTCCATGCATTTCCGACAGATTTGGAACGATCATCACAAGCTTCGAGTACAATACAACGAGTCCATTTGCTTTTATCACTAGTTAATACAATATCAACAGAATAAAGGTTAATCATAGATTGATTGTAATGATACTTATTAAAGTTACTGGTTGTAAAGTCTCCGTATACTGTACTGGAAGATATTTTGCTTCCCCAGTAAGGATCGGCAGGTTCTGTAGTAGCTCCCGGGAGATCGGGGTAAACATATTTTTGTTGAGGACCTCCGTCATAAGTTGAAGCCAGTACGTAAGGTGCCCACGTTCCGTTCACCACTTCTTCAAATTGCTCTTTTGGATCTTTCCATGCTCTTGATCTCCAAGATTGATTTAAAGTTCCTTCAGGAGTAATCAAGAAATAGTCTTCGGTTTTCCATTGATAGTATTTATCTTCCACCCCTTCCTGAACGCCTTCTGCATCATCCCACGGTCCTGCAGACTGATTTCCCGAACGGATCCAGTTACCCACAAAACCATTTGTATAGTCATAGGCTCCTGTCAACCATTGTTTGTTTTCATCAGCGTATGAAATTGAAGAACCAATTAATTCAACCTGTCCAAATTTTGCTAAATTTTGATAAGTACGGACTCCAAATATGCTGTTTTTTGCTACTTCGTCTTGTAAAATCGCAAAGGGATCATCTAATATTGTAATTGCTATGCCATGATCCAGCACTAATTGTTCATTCAATAAACTTATTGTTGATACTGAAGGAATTGTATCCGTTTGACCATTATCATTGGTAAACTCAAGAATCCAAGTTGAATTTTCAGTAACATCATCAGAGGAAGGTTCCACAAATTTTATTACATATTCTTTAGCTTGTACTTTAAGTGGGTCAACAACTTTTACTCCGATAGGACCTGCATTTTTTTGATATTCTATTTCATTCGCTTTCCAAGGAGCACCTGACATAATTTGATCTTTTGTTTTCTGAGAAATTTCGCAGAAAAAACCTCCGTTACCTTGTCCTTCGATACGGGTAATTACCGGTTGGGTGCCATATTCAGAATTCAATACTGTTCCGCCATATTGAGGAGTAACATCATGTGGTATACCGACAACCGGTTTTATTGAACCACCACCTGCAGCTTTTCTACCGGCTAAAAATACTGTTTTTTGTCCGAACAAACCATTATCAATATTCGGGTCAATAGAGAAGGGCGCATACTCATTAAATGCATAAGCCAACACCATAAAATAGTATTTTTTATGATTAATTAATGTATTTGAACCTGATGCAAACTTATCTTCGGTAATTACTTTCGAGTGGAAAATTCCGGAATTGGAGCCATTAACTTTTTCGACAGGGACTGATGTTCCCAAGGCATCACTGAATTCCCAATTTATTAATTGGCCTATTGCCGTTGCGTTTTCTCTATAATTTTCAACATCACATTGACCTATTAATTGGGCCATATTGGGATCTGATAAATCTGTAATACTTACATTTTCATTTTTTAATTGATAAATCAGATAGCCTTCGAATTTATAGCTTCTTTGCTCGGGCGTAAAATTGATAACTGTTTCTTCTGTATTATAATTTTGATAATAGATTACCGTATCAACTCCATCAATATTGGTAACAATTGAATCTTGTTCAATACTCACTCTTTCAAAAGTAAGAGAATGTGGAATCTGGTTATCCAATTCTTCATATCCTTCTTGATAGTTATTACTGATTGGATCATCATTTGAGATATAAAGAATCAATTTATTGTTTAATTCTCTAATGGTTACATCCGGAGCATCGGGACCATCGAGTACTTTAAAACAATTTTCAAAAAGTGCTTGACATTTATCATCAGCTATTTTGAGCAATTTAACTGATTCCCAAGCGCCACCGGAAGAAGCTCTTGCCCATGGAATACCCACAGTAATATAGTTTACAGAACCGGCTTTAAGAGTAAATGGACCTGCTGATTGCATGAAACGACGATCTTTCGGTGCATTTCCCACATTGGCTTCAGTCCATCCTCCATCTCCATATTGAAGAGGATCAGGATCAACACCTTTGGTTCCCCAATTACACAAGTCGGTAAGTCCCGGGAACATAAAGTCGCATTCCGGACCAGTTGCACCATTTGAAGAGTGTGCATTTGCTCCGTATTTCATTTTAGTACCATCTTTCCAATACCCTCTTAGCATATAATAATATTCATAAGCCACATCAGGGTCACCCACAACTGAATTATCATTATTATGATATACAAATCGTCTCATCCCAAAACGTTCGTTGTCAATAATACCATCTCCGAAGTTTACACCATTTATAGCCATCGGATATTTTTTATTATCCCATTCCAAAGAAGACTCGGCAGGATTATTTAGAAAACGATCACAATATCCCGGAATTAGCGCAACTGAATCGGCATAAAATTTAGGATTATCTACTCCGTCGTCATCCATATATGGACCTTGGAAGAAGTCAACTCCCACTGCGGGGGGGTGATTGCCATAATGTTGTGCCAAACCTTGGCCGTCAATATCGTATCCGTTATAACAATAACCTAATCCTCTGGTAACATCGCAACCCACATAGTCGTCATCTGCATACCCTAAATCAGGGTCAACCCACTGAGAAAAGAAAGTTTGAGTTAATTCAAAAGTTGAACGATTAATAATTTCATAGGAATAGAAAGTCATGTTATTAATTTCGTCATTGGTAGCAAATCCGAAAGCTTGTCCACGAATTTCAAGTCCGATAGGTTCTCCTTGAGATTCTGTATGTTGCCCCCCCTTATCATTAAATATCCAATACAACGTTTCATCTCCTTTAAGAACGTGGTCGGCATAAATCATTCCATTTGTGTTACCGGCTAATTCTTCGGGAGTTTTAGGTAGTGCATCTTGTTGTGCCAGTTCAATATTTTGTTCTGTCCATGGGCAAAGGTCATTATCCAAATCATAATAAGGATAATCCCCTTTTTCAGGACGATAAACGCCGTCATTATCACGATCAAAGAAAGGTGCCAAATAGAAAGACTGCCCTTTTTCAACATCTCCGTGAGCAGGCCAATTTTTGATACTATTCGGGATCACATAACCACTTTCAAAGGAATTTGTTTCTTCGTTCCATGATCCGCGATGGGCTTCCACTTCGGCACGAGTAATTTTAAAATGCTTATCATACTCTTTACAAGTAACCTGATCAACGGATGCACCGTTCAGCGTAAGAGGACCTGTCCAAAAATCATCACCAACTTGACGAAAACGGACAGCTGCTAATTTAAGCTGTTGGTTAACATCCAGCCCCCCAATCCATAATGCAGCAGCAAACATGGATGTTTTTCCTGAGCCTTTTGGAATTTCATATTGGGCAATTTCTTTAAACCACATTGTTCCATTGGTCTCAAGATATGCTCTAACATTATTAATAGTTAATTCATTTGAATTAGTAGCAGGTAAACAAGCGGCAGCTTTGGTATTGACTGTTGTATTACGTCTAATTTCACCTTTATACTTCTCCGCAGACAGCGAAGTTGTTAGAACAAAGGTTAAAACTGCAAGAATTAAAAATTTGTTTATATTATTCATTTTTCTTATATATTTTAATTTGAGTGACTGTTACTAACTAGAATGAAAATTGAACACCGAGACGAGCTCTGATGGGTTGCGTATAATTATACGGATCTTTCATTCTAATGGTATATAAATCATAATAAGAATCTGTACTAACCTGAGATAAAATCTGTTGTTGATATTCGGCAGCAGTTAAATAACCATCATCATCAGGATTTCCTGTATATTCATATACATATATAATATTCTTTAAATTCAAGACATTCAATAAATCTAAATAAACGGTCAAGAAGCCTTGTTTGATTCCTTTTGGATTTCCTTCTTTATCTTTTGCATTTTTTCCATAAAGATTAAACGCGAAAGTTTTATCTATACGAATATCCGCTTGGAAAATCCATGGTTTACTGGAACCATTAATTGAACCTGACAATTGAGAATTCGTACCGGAAATAAATTCAGAGAATGCTTTGCTGGAACGGCTATATGGTGTTCCTGAACGTGCAGAAAGATTCAAACTGATTCCCATATTTTCCAACCATTTAATTTCAGAAACTTCATTAGTTCCTTTTTTCACTCTTTTAGTTACAGGTCCATCATAAGCAAGTCCTTGGTCAAAACGATAATCGAGCCATAGTCCAACGCTATGTCTTTGGTCAAAAGACAAATCTGTTAAAGTTCTCAAATTCGGCTGTCCGGAAGCAATAATAGCTAACCCGGATGTTGCGGAAGAACCAGTCCCTTTAGCAAATTGCAATGTATAACTAGCTCTGAATGCTACATTTTTGAAACGTTTCAACTCATAGCTAAGAGTAAATCCCTGAACTGTTCCAAAGTCTAGATTTGCATAAGAATAATACGTGCTCGGATATGCTCCGGAATAACGGAATGCCTGAATCTGATCACGTTTTTCAGAATAGTAAGCCAACAATGCGATTGCTGAATTTTCTCCGACTTTTTGGCGGAAACTGATTTCATATTCAATACTCTTTGATGGTTTCAAGTTAGGATTTGTTACAATATTACCTGCTTGAGATCCAAATTTTTCAATAAACAGATAATCAATAGGATTTAACTGTAAATTAGTAGGTCTATTGGTAATAATGCTATAACTTGCAGCAAACAAAGAATTGTCTGATACCGGAAATGAGAATGAAAGACGGGGCATCACTGACCATTGTGGTTTATAATCTTCAAAAGCCTCATAATGAACTTTGGTAAGGGCTTGTCCTTCTCCTTGTTCAATAGCAGTTTTCAAGATTGGACCTCCATTGGCACCTAAGATAGATTCAGGGTCAGAAATTTCTTGACCGTTGGCATCATACCATGTTGAACCGTCACGGAATCCAACAATATTTGAATTAGCAGCATCTAAAACTGCATCTTTTTGATTCACATATACCACCCAGTCATCGCCAACGTTATCCGGAATCAAAGTTTCGTTATTAGAGACAAATTCACTTTTCACTTCACCGGCGGTGTATGCATCTCTGAACAAGTAAGGATCTTTCAATACAGATTGATTGGCATCGAATCTGTCAATACGAACTCCTATATTAAACAACAGGTTATTAATAGAAAATTTATCTTGCAGCCATAAAGACATATAAATTGGTTCATAAGCACCAATGCTATAAGTTTTATTTCCATTTGCATCTGTAGCTGTAAAGAAATCTTTGATAGATGTTTTTTTCGAATACTTGTTAGATCCGGTATAGTCATATCCGTAATAATTAATAAGAGCTCCACCACCTGTTCCCACGAGCAATTCTTCTGCAGAGAACATTCCTAAATCAAATGTGGAAGGATCATAGCTATCAATATCAAGCCATTCATCACCATTTGGATCCAATCCCAATGAAGAGCGTAAATTTCTATCAAACGTAGATTGTGCTTCCAGGTTAACCAATCTATCGTATCGAATAGTATCATATCCTACGAAAATAGGATTATCTAAATCAAGCTCATTAATATGAGAATTGGCATTTTGGCGCATGAGTGTCCAAAGAGCAACCGGACTTAATCCAAAAGCACGTGAAGTAAGTTTTTCAAATTCATAACCCAATTTAAGTTCATGATCTTTCAGGTTCATCGTTAAGCTGGCTTTCGCACCCAATTGAGTAAACTGAGATTTTGAGAATCCGTTATAAACGGTTCCCGGCATTGAAAACAAACCGTAACTTGAAGATGGCACATCTCCATTAAGGAGAGCTCCATACATTTGATAAACAGTTTTATTATAGTTATAACCAATTGCATCTAAAACATCCGTTGGGGAATAATCATCAATAAAATTTTGAGTATAGTAAGCCAAATCCGGATTGGAGCTATTGGTTCCGTCAAAAGTAACCAAGGAGTCATATCCGATATTAGCCATAACATACATATTATAATAGTCAATACTATCAATAGTAATATTTCTCACTTCATAAGATTTGGCCTTAGTTGTAGTATATTTCCCGATATGACCGTAATCGAAATAATTTTCACGGTGTCTTGCATCTCTTGACCATCCATTATAATATGTATAGTTAACATTTATATTATACATCACATTTTGGAGTGTAGAATTTGCTGCAGTATCCGTAAAAACTCTATGATTCAATCTTGCATTCAAACGGAGGGTAGAACTCATGGATTCTCCATTATTTTGTGCATTAAACAATGCTGAAGCGAGAGACCAATTTTTACCTTTATTATATTCGTATGATCCGCCTAATGAAAATAGAATATTATTCTTTTTCCCAGCTACGAAGTCCAATTTCCCTTGCAAGAGGTAGCCCCAATTTTCTGCGTTATCTCTTACACGTTGCAGTTTAAGGTCATCTTTGGTAATAAAGTCAACATTTTTATAAATACCTGGAAATCCTCCACCGCCTTCAATATAACGATTAGGATTTTGAATCAGATAATCAATTGTTTCTTGCGTTGCTCTCCATGTTCCTCCTTGAGCCGGATAACCATCCTTATCATAAGTAACTTCCCCACTAATCAAAAAGCCGATTCTTGCCGGGTCATCTCTTGTTACTCCTTTAAGGATAGGTCCTGTTAAGTTAAACGCACCAAGGAAATTATTATACCCATCAAGAGATCCCATTAATTCTACTGAACCATGGTATTCTCTTGAGGCTCCTTTTGTTGTAATTACGGTAAAACTGGTTCCGTCACCATATTCAGCAGGAATACCACCTTGGATTAATTCCATTTCTTCAATAGAAGACATGGCTACTCCACTATTCCCTCTAACTTTGACTCCGTCAATAATCATTTGTTGCCCATCAGGACGGTTTCCACGTACACTGGTAACGGCACCGTCAATAGCAGTAACCCCTTCCATATTGGCCAATGCATTTGAAATACTATGACCTGGGGTTTTTCTTACATCATCCCCTGAAAGTTTTACTGAAGTAACTGTTTTATCCTTATCAAAAACTTTTTGTTTATAAACAATCTCCACGACGTCAAGGTCTGTAGCACAATTAATTTTAACATCCAAAAACATCGTTTTTCCATCACTAATTTGAACTCCCTGTGTTGTTTGTTTCTTTTTACACGACATTTGGGTCGTTGCATCTACTTCTACATCATAAGTTCCGGTAGCAATCCCAAAGATTTGATACTCTCCCTTGTCTGAAGTCAATGCATAATTGATGACTTTATCTTCTTTTTTCAGATAAACGTTTGTATACTGCAATGCTTGACCGGTCTGATCGGTTACCTTTCCTTTGAGCGTCCCTGATTGTGAGTAAACAAAACCACTGAAAATAATAGCAATTCCCAGTGTTAAGAGTAGCTTTTTAAACATATTAATTTAATTTATATTAAACATAAGATTTTGATACAATTTAAGGCGGTAAAAATAAAAAAAATATTGATATTAAAATTAAAACTTAATTGTTTTTTCTAATCTTTTAATTATAAGGCCTTTTCAATATTTCACTAAAAATAATTCCCTTATATAATTCATCCCCTTCGAAAGTGAAGATAACTGATTTTTCATCCTCATTCTGAATATCTTGCGAGATTTTTTGTGTTTTCATTCCATGTTTCGGAGTGAACGTTTCATAAGAAACTTCATTTGAAGAATCTGCTGTTTCATAGGTAAAATATTCATTTTCTTGGGGAATATTTTCTCTATTTATGGTTTCATAATGCTCCTTAACGTGAGGAATAACAGTATGTTCAAAATCTTCTGCTTCCTGTTCCGTATTCAGAAAAGGAGGAGGACTTTTTTTAACCTGCTTTTTCTTAGGACTAAGAAGAAAATAGCCTAATATTACAGCAATGGTAATAACTACATCCCAAATTTTCATAATGATATGGTTTATAATACTTTTTTATATCAATCGTAAAATTCAATTTTATTTATAAGGTGCAAAGATATAAAAAAAACAAATGGCAATTAAACTCTTTCCATAATTTTATATCTTTGCAATTCTCAATTTTCCCTTTATGAAATGTCTGTTTGCAGCTTTTTTAATGAGTATTATTGGTTGGAGTCTATTTGCTCAAAATATCACTAATCCAAATGGTTATAATATTTTTTATTATCCGAATGGAATAAAATCAAGTGAAGGGATGTTGGTAAACGGAGAACCTGAAGGTTGGTGGAAATCTTATAACCAAGAGGGCATATTAGTTTCGGAAGGAAATAGAATAAATCATCTTTTGGACAGCATTTGGACTTTTTATAACGAAAAAGGAAATAAATCATTAGAGGTTAATTACAAAGAAGGTAAAAAAGAGGGATTTCGCATTCAGTATTTCCAAGATGAATATATTGTCGAACCATGGCATCAAGATACGTTGACCGGAGAGGTCAAAACTTATCATGTTGATGGATGGCTAAAGCGATTAACGCCTTATGAACAAGGGAAAGCTCACGGTATGGAAAAAGAGTTCAATCAGTCCGGAACCGTTATTTCGGTGGGACATTATTTTCGAGGAATTTTAACGCGAAGAGAATACATCAACCGAATCGATAAACTTGGTCAAAAACAAGGAAATTGGAAGTTTTTTAGAGAAAATGGCACTTTACAATTGGAGGGAACTTATGTAAATGATAAAAAACATGGTTTTTTTAAAGAGTATGACGAAAACGGAAATTTTCTTTCTGTATATAAATTTGAATATGATGAATTAGTTGAAGATGCCAAAGAAACAAAACAGTTAGAAAAGAGAACTTCGTACTTTCCCAATGGAAAAATTGCTGTAACCGCTACGTATTATAAAGGATTACCGGAAGGAATCAGAAGAGAATATGATTCTACCGGGCAAATCATTAAAGGATATATTTTTGAAAACGGAATTTTAAAATATGAAGGAATAACTGATTTTTCTGGTAAAAGAGAAGGTTTTTGGAAAGAATTTTACGAAACCGGAGAATTGCGTGCTTCGGGAATGTATAAAAACTCTTTACCCATAGGTGAATGGAAGTTTTTCTTTCCCTCTCAAACGATTGAGATCAGGGGTAAATATAACCAAAAAGGGGAAAAAGACGGACTATGGGAATGGTACTATCCAAACGGATCTTTGTTGATGGAAGAACATTATAGTGACGGCGAACTTGATGGTCTTTTTGTCGAGTACGACGAGAATGGAAATATCATAAGTAAAGGTGAATATATTGGAGGATTAGAAGAGGGTCCTTGGTTTTACAAGCATGGAGTTGCTACAGAAATCGGATCCTATTATGAAGGACAGCGTATTGGTGAATGGAAAACCTTCTACGAAAATGGAAAACCTGCCATGGAAAGCCATTACGACCAAGGTCTTTTAAACGGAAAGTATATAGTCTATTGGGAAAATGGGAACATAAAATTAACCGGGAAATATATTTCGGGAGAACGTATAGGAATTTGGTATAAATACATGGAAAATGGAGAACTTTTTTTAACGACCATATACAAAAACGGCTTTGAAATAAAATGGGATAACTATAAAATCGAAAATGAATAGAAATCCTATTCTTGGGTTCTAAAAAAATCTAAACCTTACTTGAATAAAATAAAAAATAAAAAATAGAGTTATTACAAAATGATGCGTAAATTATTCCTTTTCTTAACAATAACTATTACATTCCAAGTTATTATGGCGCAGGAGGACGCTCCTTCTCCTAAAACGGTTCTCACTCCAAAGCAAGATGAATATCAAAACAAACTCATTGAGGAAATGGATAAGATGTTAGATTTATGGTATGTTAAAAGAGAAATTATTAATTCCAGAAGTATCTTATCACAAGTAGAAGATGATACGACCATCTCTGATTTTTCGGACTCTTTGATTTCATCTCGATTACAGAAGATGTCAACGATTATTCCTATAAAATATAATCAGCGGGTTAAATCAATGATTAATTTATATTTAAGTCGTAAGCGTTCATCCTCGGCTATGTTAGGTCTTGCTCAATATTACTATCCTATCATGGAGGAGATTTTTGACAAATATGACGTCCCTTTGGAATTAATTTATTTAACTATTATTGAATCCGGATTAAATCCCAATGCCGTTTCCCGTGCGGGAGCTACAGGAATTTGGCAATTCATGTACACTACAGGCAAAATGTACGGATTAGAGGTCAACACATTCATTGATGACCGAAGAGATCCGATTAAAGCCACCGATGCTGCTGCCCGTCATTTGCGGGATCTGTACAACATGTTTAACGATTGGGGAATGGCAATTTCCGCCTATAATTGTGGTCCCGGAAATGTAAGAAAAGCCATTCAACGTTCCGGAGGTAAAACCGATTTCTGGAGCATAAGCAGTTATTTACCCAAAGAAACTCAAAATTATTTTCCGGCATATATTGGGGCATTTTATCTGATGAAATACCATAATGCATACGGTATTAAGGGAGCATCCATCTCTATCCCTACTGCAGTAGATACCATAATGGTAAAAAAAGAGGTGCATTTTGAACAAATTGCCCACGTCTTAAATATTAATATTGAGGAATTACGCACACTGAATCCACAATATAAAAGAGATGTAATCCCTGCCTTTTCGGAGCCTTATCCTTTACGATTACGCTCAAAAGACATTCTACGTTTTATTACTTTCAAAGATTCTATTTATAATTATGAATATGAACAATATTTTGCTCCATTAAAGAATTATGTAAGTGTTTTTACAGGTAAACCGGACGAATCTATTAAAACTTCCAAAAAATATCATGTTGTGAAAAGTGGAGAAAGTCTTTCCAAAATTGCAAATAAGTATGGGCTTTCTGTGAATGAGTTGAAAAAAATGAATAACTTAAAAAGCAACTATATTAAGCCCAAAATGAGATTGGTTGTGGGGTATAAGGATGAACCCATTGTCACGAATCCACCTGCAACTTCAAAGTCGGATAGTAACTCCGTCAAAATTTCTTCTCAGGCAAAAGAAGACATAAAGCAAACTCAAACTCAATCAAAACCTAAATATCATACCGTTCAGAAGGGGGAGACCCTTGGTAAAATTGCAACAAAATATAAGGTTAGTATTTCTGCTTTGGCTAAATATAACGGAATAACGAATGTAAATTCTATAAAAGTTGGTCAAAAAATAAAGATTCCCCAATAATTTTCACCATGAAAAAAAGGTTTATCATCTCCGGCGGTGGTACCGGGGGGCACATTTTCCCCGCCATTGCCATTGCCAACAAAATAAAAAAAGAGATTCCTGACGCTGAGATTCTTTTTATCGGGGCAAACGGTAAAATGGAAATGAAACTTGTGCCTGATGCAGGCTATTCAATTGTCGGGCTAAACATTTACGGAATAAATCGTTCTCTTTCGATTAAAGGGATCTTGCACAATTTAAAATTGCCTTTTGTTTTATATAAAAGTTTCAAGAAAGCCAAGGAAACATTACGTGAATTTAAACCCGATATTGCAATCGGTGTAGGCGGATATGCAAGTGCTTCGGCCTTGCGCGCAGCCCATTCTCTCAAAATCCCGACACTCATCCAAGAACAAAATTCTTATCCGGGTATAACCAACAAGATCTTAGCCGGTAAAGTCCATAAAATTTGTGTGGCTTATGATCATTTGGAAGCATTTTTCCCTAAAGAAAAAATAGTCAAAACCGGGAATCCTGTCAGAGCAGAAATTTTGAATATTCAGAAAAAGAGTGAAGAAGCTTACGAATATTTTGGACTCAATCGCGATAAAAAAACTGTTTTGATTGTAGGGGGAAGTTTAGGCGCACGTACTATTAATCAGTGCATTGCGTCCCATATCGATACAATCAATCAAATGGACATCCAATTAATATGGCAAACCGGAGACCTTTTTTACCGAACAATTTCTCCTGAAATTCTTGCCAAACAAAACGAGAGAATTAAGATTGTTCCTTTCATAAAAAAAATGGATTTTGCATATGGGATTGCCGATTTAATTATTTCACGTGCCGGAGCGTTGGCCATTTCAGAACTTTCGATTGTCGGGACACCGGCTATTTTGGTGCCATTTCCTTACGCAGCAGAAGATCATCAAACTAAAAACGCTGCTGCTTTAGCCAATGAGCATGCTGCATACTTAATTTCTGATGGTGAAGTAAGTTCCCAATTATTTCCTCTTTTTTCACGACTAATTAATGATGAGCAGGAATGTCAAACTTTGGGCATAAACATTCGGAAATTTGCTCTTCCCCAAGCCATAGACTCTATTTTTCAAGAAATAGTGAATTTATAAGATTATTTCTCCTTAATCAACTTTTTTAATACTATTTTCATCTATGATAAAAAAGAAAAAAGAAAAAATCATCATTGAAAACTTAGAAATAACGGATGCGGGAGCAGAGGGAAAAGCAGTTGGCAAACACGAGGGACTTACCGTTTTTGTTCCTTTTGCCATTCCCGGAGATATCGTAGATGTCGCCATATTCAAGAAAAAAAAAGGTTATGCGGAAGGAAATGTTATTGCTTTGAAACAACCATCTCCTCATCGTATTTCGCCGACTTGCGACCATTTCGGTCTTTGTGGCGGCTGTAAATGGCAAATTCTTGATTATTCACAACAACTTTTTTATAAACAAAAACAGGTACACGATAATTTTAAACACCTCGGCAAATTTGATTATCCGGAACCATTTCCGGTAATTCCTTCCGAAAAGCAATATTATTACCGTAATAAACTTGAATTTACCTTCTCAGACTTGCGCTGGTTAGAGCAGAAAGACCTCTTTTTGCAGCAAGAAGGAAAACAAATTGAAACCAACGGATTGGGTTTTCATATTCCGGGAAAATTCGATAAAGTATTAGATATAAATCATTGTTATCTCCAAAAAGATCCGAGTAATTCTATTCGATTGGCCATTAGAGATTATGCCATAACTCATAAAATTTCGTTTTACAACATTCGTAACCACGAAGGAATACTAAGGAATCTAATTATCCGAACTTCCTCTACCGGACAACTGATGGTCATTGTCGTATTCACACAAAAGTCGGAAGAAACGATGCATCTGATGGAATTCATTGCGGAGAAATTTCCGGAAATAACTTCTTTGCAATACGTTATCAATCAGAAAGTAAACGACTCTATCACCGATTTAGAAATCTTTTTATATAAAGGAGAATCTTTTATTTACGAAAAAATGGAAGATTTACAATTTAAAATCGGTGCTGTTTCTTTCTATCAAACCAATAGTGAACAAGCATATCAGCTTTACAAAACTGCAAGGGAATATGCCGGAATCACAAACGAAGATTTAGTTTACGATTTGTACACGGGAACAGGAACAATTGCCAATTTTATAGCTCGAGAAGCCAAAAAGGTGGTAGGTATCGAATATGTTGATGCCGCAGTTGAAGATGCAAGATTAAATTCAAACCTCAACGGAATAAACAACACTATTTTTTATGCCGGAGATATGGCCAAAATCTTAACTTCGGAATTTATTACACAAAATGGCTCTCCGGATATCATTATTACAGATCCCCCTCGAGCCGGGATGCACCCTAAGGTAATAGAACAAATTCTTGAAATTGCCCCGAAACGTATTGTATATATCAGTTGTAATCCTGCTACTCAAGCGAGAGATATTACATTACTTGCTTCAAAATACGAAGTACTGAAAATACAACCTGTTGATATGTTTCCACAAACGCAGCACATTGAAAATATTGTTCTGATGGAACGTAAATAATTAAAAGAATTTTTCTAAAACTGCTTACAACAATTTTCTGAACGGGACCAGTAAAAAGGCAAAAATTCGCTCCCAAAGGGGACGCATTGTCCATTTCAAATAATCAAATTTTTTACAATTTTGCAACGTATCCTCCACATATTCTTTCAATAGTGAGGAAATGTGTTTATTTTCTCCCGATAGATTGATTTCATACATATAACGAAAACTCCTATAATCCAAATTAGAAGAGCCTATCGAAAAAACTTTATCATCCACCAACAATAATTTGGCATGAATATTTGCATTTTGATAATAACGAATATCTACTTCATTATTGTGAAGTTGCCCCAAATAAACATTTCGCATATAGTCTGCAATTTTCACATCCGAGTGTTGCGGAATTATCACTTGAATATGTACCCCTCTTTTGGAAGCACGAATCATTTTTTTTCTAAGTATTTTCCCGGGTAAAAAATACGGAGTAATAATCGTGATTGATTTTTGTGCCCTTTCGATAAGTCGCATAAAATATTTTCTTGTTTGCTGGTGTTGAATCGAAGGGGTTTCACGAATAATCAAAAACTCTTTAAAGTGAATTGTTTTATAGTATTTTCTAAGTTTTATCTGTGTTTTACAATTTTTAAAATTATCCAGAAAAATTCTTTTAAAAATGGGGCCTATCTCCCCTTTTATCCTCAAAATACTCTCTCTCCAATTGAGACTGTACCTTGAAAAGTTAGCAGAACCTATATAGCATATTTCATCATCAATAGCAACAATTTTACGATGATTTCTTTCATGATTTTTAGAAAAGATCAATAAGGAAAAAACTATTTTTTTGAAAAAACGGACCATTATTCCCGCATGTTCCATTTTTTTAATAAGAGATGTTTTACGTGTGCCCCAAGAATCCACAATAACTTTCACATCAACACCTTCCATTGCTCTTTTAATGAGCGCTTCTCCTACTTTTCTTCCTACCTCATCATCATTAAAACGAAATATTTCGATATAAATATGCTTTTTCGCCTCACGAATATCTTTCAGCAGTTCTTGTATCCAACTTCTGGGAGCAGAAAATAGTTTATATGCAGAAATATCGGGATTGTAGAAAACAGCCTCCATGTCCTATAAATAATTTACATCATCATTTATCAGATATTCATTTTTTTGCCTTGAATAAAGACTTGGTCAATTTTATTATTTCCAAATGCATAAGGCATAAATTCCAGCGTTGGAATCGGCTTCGTAATGTAGAAATTAGCCAATTTTCCTTTTGTAATGGTTCCCAAAATATCGTTTATCCCCATCGCATAAGCACTATTCAGCGTTACCGCATTCAAAGCTTCTTCGGGAAGCATTTTATACTTAATACAGCCCATTGAGAGAATCAGTTGCATATTTCCTGATGGGGATGATCCCGGATTATAATCGGAAGCCATTGCGACAGGCAACCCTGCATCAATCATCTTTCTTGCAGGAGCATACACCATTCCTAAGAAGAAAGCTGCTCCGGGCAATAAGGTTGGCATCGTTTCCGAACCAAGCAGCGCCTCAATTTCTGCATCGCCGGTATATTCAAGATGGTCCACAGACAAGGCATTATATTTAACGCCCACTTGAATTCCGCCCGAATAATCCAATTCATTGGCATGAATTTTGGGTCTTAATCCATATTTCATTCCTTGCATTAAAATTCTTTCGGTATCTTCTACCGTAAAAAAACCTTTATCACAAAAAACGTCAATATAATCAGCCAATTCTTCGGAAGCTATAACCGGAATCATCTCATTAATAATTAAATCCACATATTCTGACGGACGTTCTTTATATTCCGATGGAACTGCATGAGCACCAAGAAAATTGGCTTTAATGGTCAAAGGTGAATGTTGTTTTAATTGTCGGATTACACGTAGCATTTTTAATTCATCTTCCGTATTAAGTCCGTATCCGCTTTTTATTTCAACGGCACCTGTGCCGAATGAGATCATCTCATTCAGTCGTTCTATCGCAGCTTCAAAAAGTTCTTCTTCAGAAGCATCATGCAATCTTTTTGCAGAATTAAGAATTCCTCCTCCTCGTCTTGCAATCTCCTCATAACTAAGACCTTTAATTTTATCAACATACTCTATTTCTCTGCTTCCGGCATATACAATATGGGTATGAGAATCACAGAAAGAAGGAATCACCATTTTTCCCGTAGCATCAATTCTTTCAATTTGCTCGTCAAGTGACTGGAGTAATTGTTCGGAATAATTTTCCATTTTTCCGTAATCATAAATTTTATTCCCTTTAACGATTAAATAGGCATTATCAATTTTAGGAAGATTTTTCATTGACTGACCTGCACGAAAGAGAACCGGTTTTGTTTCCGTTTGAATAAGAGATTTAATATTTGTTACAACAATAGCCATTTTTATAATTTTAGTCTAATATGATTTATAATTTGAAAAAAATAAAAAAATCGATTTTTATCGCTTCAAAGATACAAATTTTATAATTTTGCACGTTAACAAATAAAAAATTAAGAATCAAAAATTGTCGGATTATGCGTTATTCAAACAATTACGTTTTAATACTACTTCCTTTTCTTCTTATATTTTCTTCTTTATCTTTATGTGCCAATGAAGAAGAAAATCTCATGAAGCAAGCCAATGATGCATATATCTCTAAAGAATATGAAAAAGCGGTCACCCTCTACAGACAGATTGCAGACAACGGAAATGAAGGGGCCATTCTGTATTATAATCTCGGAAATGCCTATTTTAAAAGTGGTTCTTTGGCAGAATCTGTTTTATGGTATGAAAGAGCACTTCGTTTGGATCCCGGAAATGAAGACATTCAGCACAACATTGCCTTTGCAAATCAGAAATTGGTTGACCGAATTGAAGTATTACCGACCTTTTTTTTAACTCGTTGGTGGAATAATCTGTCGCAAAGCTTAACGTCACGGGGTTGGGCTATTGCAAGTATTATTGGAACAATCATGCTAATTTTTTTCATGATTAGTTTTCTTATATCCGGAAAAAATTGGATTCGTTCTTCATCGTTGATTATTTCTTTTGCAGCATTTCTATTTATATCTTTCACTATTATTTTCGCAGTACGTGAAAAAAATCGCATCCGACTAACTCCGGAAGCAATTATTATGGAAAGGGTAATCCATGCGAAAAGTACACCTGACAATTCAAGTAATGATTTATTTGTTATTCATGAAGGATTGAAAGTTCAAGTAACCGATCAGTTGAATAATTGGGTGGAGATTAAATTACCGAACGGCGAAAAGGGATGGATTCCCAAGACAAGTATTGAAATTATATAATTTAAAATATAAAACATTATATCATGATGAATACCATAGACATTAAAGAATTGAATGAACGAATTCAGCGGGAAAGCTCTTTCGTTGACATCATCCACATGGAAATGGGAAAGGTTATTGTTGGACAAAAAATGATGGTAGAACGGCTCTTGATCGGACTCTTATCAAATGGGCACATCTTATTGGAAGGGGTTCCGGGATTAGCAAAGACACTTGCCATCAAATCTTTATCTCACATTATTAATACAAAATTCAGTCGTATTCAGTTTACGCCGGATCTTTTGCCTGCGGATGTCATCGGAACTATGATTTACAATCAAAAAAATGAAGATTTCTTAGTCAAGAAGGGGCCGATTTTTGCCAATTTCATTTTGGCAGATGAAATAAATCGTGCGCCTGCAAAAGTTCAAAGTGCTTTATTAGAAGCAATGCAAGAGCGACAAGTAACTATTGGAGAAAAAAGTTACCAATTGGAAGAACCCTTTCTGGTTATGGCAACACAAAATCCGATTGAACAGGAAGGAACGTATCCTCTGCCGGAGGCGCAAGTTGACCGTTTTATGTTGAAAGTGGTGATTCCCTATCCCAACAAAGAAGAAGAAAAGAGCATATTAAGACAACATTTATTATCTGAATTTCCCACAACGGCTACAGTTTTAAAACCGGAAGATATTATCAAGGCACGTGAAGTAGTAAAGGAAGTTTATATCGATGAAAAAATTGAAAATTATATCACGGATATTGTATTTGCCACCCGTTATCCTGCCGATTTCAAATTAGAAAAATTCAGTGGGATGATTTCATACGGAGCCTCTCCGCGAGCCACGATTAACCTTGCTTTGGCAGCACAGGCATACGCATTTATCAAACGACGCGGCTATGTAATTCCCGAAGACATCAGAGCCATCTGCCATGATGTTTTGCGTCATCGTATTGGATTAACCTACGAAGCCGAAGCCGAAAATATTACCACTTCAGACATTATTAATGAAATTCTAAATACCGTTGAAGTTCCTTAATCGTATCGCAAATTTATTGTAAAATTAAGACTGATAAATGACTATGGAATCTTCGGAATTGATCAAAAAAGTTCGAAAAATTGAAATCCGGACACGCGCCTTATCCCGACAAATTTTTGCCGGACAATATCATAGTGCTTTTAAGGGCCGAGGGATGGCATTCAGTGAAGTACGTCAATATCATTACGGGGATGATATACGTTTCATTGATTGGAATGTAACAGCCAGATTTAATCAACCATACATTAAAATTTTTGAAGAGGAAAGAGAACTTACGGTTATCCTGTTGATTGATGTCAGCGGATCAAATCTTTTCGGCACTCAAAGTCAGTTCAAATCAGATCTTATAATTGAATTGGCTGCGGTTTTGTCCTTTTCTGCAATTCACAACAATGATAAAGTTGGGGTTATCTTTTTCAGTGATAAAGTAGAAAAATTTATTCCTCCCAAAAAAGGAAAAACTCATATTTTAAGAATTATAAGGGAATTAATCAATCACGAACCCACACAAAATCAAACTAATATCGGTGAGGCGCTGAAGTATCTTACGAATGCTATTAAGAAAAAATGCACCGCATTTATTATTTCTGATTTTATTCAAAAAGATTATGAGCAAGCTTTAAAAATTGCAGCAAATAAACATGATATGGTTGCCCTGCAGATTGCCGATCAAGGTGAGGGAAAAATTCCCAATTTAGGACTTATTAAATTGCAAGATCCGGAAAGCCGAAAATATTTCTTAGCGGACACTTCGGATGTATCTGTAAGACAAGCTTATGAAGTCTGGTGGAATAATTTAAGAAAACAGAATAAAGAACTCTTTCAAAGGGTTGGAGTAGATATGGCTACGCTTTATACAGGACAAGATTACGTCAAAGGATTAACGGAACTCTTCAAACGAAGAGGTTAATCTTCCTTATTTTTAATCTGAAATGCTACGGCATACATCTTCATTTGTTTAATCATGGAGGCCAATCCGTTAGATCGGGTTGGAGACAAATGATCTTTTAAGCCTATTCTATCAATATAAGTTAATTGGGCATTGATAATAGCTTCCGGAGTTTGATTCGATAAAGCTCTAATTAGAAGATGAATAATTCCTTTGGTAATAATTGCATCACTATCGGCAGTATAAACCACTTTTCCATCTTTAAACTCTGCATGAAGCCATACTTGAGACTGGCAGCCACTAATCAAATATTGGTCTGTTTTGTATTGCTCATCTATCAAAGGAAGATCTTTTCCAAGTTCGATGATATAATTATACTTATCCATCCAATCTTCGAAAGAATCGAATTCTGTAATAATGTTCTGTTCAACTTCGTAGATATCCATAATTAATAATTTTTATATTTCTTTTATTTTTTGTTGTCGCAAAATTGATTGTTGATGAAGTAATTCAAGAAATTTTTCAATGAAAGAGGCATAATGCTCATCCGGGAGCGAATTATCCTGATATCGTTTTACCACTTTATTCCATTGATTCGATTGAATAATGGGAATATTATAAAGGGTTTTAATTGCAGCTATTTCGTCCACAACAAGCATCCGTTTTACCAAAAGTTCTGCAATTTGAGAATCAATATCATGAATTAAATTTCTTTGCTTGCGAAGTAATTCTTCATCAGGTGAATGATTATGGGATTTAAATATCAAATAGTGTAGCATATTATACAACTGCTCCGGAGTAATTTGTTGTTCGGCATCGCTAAGAGCTTGATTCGGACAGCAATGAGTTTCAATCATTAACCCGTTAAAGCCATAATCTAAGGCAATTTGTGCAATAGTAGGTATATATTGAGTATTTCCTGCAATATGAGAAGGATCACAAATAATCGGAATTTCAGGATATTTAACTTTTAGTTCGATGGGGATTTCCCAAAGAGGTTTATTCCTAAGAACATTCTCTTTCAACTCCGCAAACCCTCTGTGAATAGCATATATCTTACTAATTCCCGCTTTCATAACTCTTTCGATTCCCCCTGCCCACAAGTGTAAATCCGGTACAATCGGATTTTTCACCATCACCGTCATATCGGTTCCGGAGAGGGCATCTGCCAATTCTTGAACATCAAACGGATTTACAACTGTTCGGGAGCCTATCCACACAGAATTTATTCCATATTTCAGACATACATCCACATGTTCCGGTTTGGCTATTTCGACACACACCGGTAAATCAAACTCTTCGCTAATTTCTTTCAACCATGGCAATGCGATCTCTCCTAATCCTTTAAAGGCATTCGGATTACTTCTCGCTTTCCACACTCCGACACGAAAAAAAGACAACTTAATCTCACTTTCGGAAAATTGCTGTCTAAGTTGCGAAGCTGTAGTAAAAAGTTGTTCTTTACTTTCAGCGGCGCACGGGCCGGCAATAATAACAGGATCCATGATCTTTTTTTTTATAAACAAACCCTTGCAAATTAGTAATCTACAAGGGTTTCTTCATCGTGGTGCTGACCGGGATTGAACCAGTGACACACGGATTTTCAGTCCGTTGCTCTACCAACTGAGCTACAGCACCGCTCGTTTGATTTTGAGACTGCAAAAATACATTTTTTTTTAATATAAACAAAAAAAATAAGAATCACGAATGAAATATTTTAGACTGATTATTTTTTGTATTTTTGTTTTTCTTTACAAAAGTCATATTCTGATATGGAAAGAATACAAAAATGGGGAGCATATTATTTAGAAGAGGTAATCCGATTGCGGCGGCATTTTCATCAATTTCCCGAATTATCGGGCGACGAAGTCAAGACCGCAGATAAGATTTGTGAAGTCTTGGATACTTTAAATATCCCCTATCAGCGGCATATTGCAGGTGAAGGAATTGTTGCTTTATTAACCGGAGATTTACCGGGAACACGTACGGTTGCTTTGCGGGCAGACATGGATGCTCTTCCTATTCAGGA
>JAKIZI010000099.1 GCA_022708105.1 Bacteroidota bacterium | reverse complement strand
TGAAGTTTTGTCGAACCTGCAAACTGCCATTATTCGTGATAAATCAATGGCTAAACGAGCTGCTAACGATCTGGAATTTGCAAAATACCATACGGATCGCGATTTTATAGCATTAACAAAACAATAAAAATTCTATTTACAACTCTTATTCTAAACGGGATAAAACATCTTGCATTATCCCGTTTCTGTTTTGGGCAGAAACTGTTTCGAAAAAGATATACGGATAAAATAAAAAATGTAATTTTGCAGGTCGTCTCAATTCATATTTTCGAATCAAACATACAATAATAAAATGTTATCGCTCAAAACCAAAATTACATTCAGTTTTGCATTACTGATCTTTATGTTGATCGTAGCAGGTTTGATGTCACTCTCAGAATTTAAAAAGGTAGGCAGCTCGGCAGACCAAATAATAAAAAAACAATACGCATCGATCGAACAATCTAAATCGATACTCGAGTCTCTGGAGCACGAAAATACAGGACTACTGATGTTTTTGGCTGGAAATATGGAAGAGGGGATGAAAATCATATCCGAATCCGATTCTACCATCCAAAAAATTATTGCAGAAACTACCGCAAGTGCAATCGAGAAAGAGGAGAAAGATTATCTCCTGACAATTGATGAGGAATATCAAAAATTTCATTCTTCGGTGTTGACAGCATGTCGAAAAGCAAATTCAATTCCACTCGATGAAAGAAACAAACTTTATCTGACCGAGATTCATCCATTGTTTTCTTCTGTAAAGACTGCGGTTGATGTTTTTGTGGAACACAATCAAGAAAATATCATTAGTCAGGCATCATTCGTCAGCCAACGTTCGAAAAGAGCAATTATGCCTGCTTTGGTATCCATTATTGCCGCCATTTTGTTTTCCATTATACTCAACTTTTTTATCAACGAATATTTCGTTTCGCCTATCAAAAAAATAACAGAAGCCGTATCTTCTTTTTACCCCGAACAATATAATCTGAACATCAAAATCAATTCGAAAGACGAAATCAAAGAACTCGAGAAAGAAATTAACAAAATGATTCTTCGTCTGCAACGGAGCAGAAGTCAAAATGAATGATCCGAGATGAAAGCTAAAATTATTATCAAATACTTGGGATTTGTTTTGCTATTCAATGCAATTTTTCTTTTTATCTCAGCAGGTATATCTTTATATTTACACGAAACATCTTATGTCCCATTGCTGTTTAGTGCATTTATGTGCACGATTCTCGGAACTCTTCCTCAAATATTCGTTGAAACACCTGACGAAGTAAGTTTTCACGAAGGATTGTCAATCAGTGTATTGGGTTGGATCATCACATGTCTCATTGGCACAATACCCTATTTTTTATGGGGAGGCGAATTTTCATTTGCCAATGCCGTATTCGAGAGCGTATCAGGATTTACCACGACCGGATCTACCATCTTAAACGACATAGAAGTCTTACCTAAAGGCTTACTTTTCTGGCGCGCATCTACTCATTTCATAGGTGGAGTAGGTATTATTCTTTTCGTTTTACTTATTCTCCCTGATAAAAGAGGAATTCAGTCGAGTATTTATCATTCGGAGGTCTCGGGTCTATCGATGATGAACTTCAAAACAAAAACAAAAGAAATAGGCAATATCATTGTCATTGTATATTGTAGCCTTGTGCTTTTGGAAACAGTTTTGTTAAAACTTCTCGGTATGGAATGGTTCGATGCTATCTGTCATTCTTTTGCAACAGTAGCTACCGGCGGTTTTTCTACAAAAAATCTGAGTATTGCATATT
Source organism: Bacteroidota bacterium (assembly GCA_022708105.1). Lineage (GTDB taxonomy): Bacteria > Bacteroidota > Bacteroidia > Bacteroidales > WCHB1-69 > DUOL01. The sequence goes on along the minus strand of JAKIZI010000099.1, from coordinate 908 downwards.
ATAACAATATCTGGATCGAAATAACCATCATGTTTTTCATGCTTGTTAGCAGCATTCACTTCGGGCTTATTTATGCCACCATACTGGGTAAAAAATTCAATATTTTCACTTCAAAAATTACTCGAACTTATATCATAGCCATTTTCATCGGAATTTTACTTGTGGCTCTGCAATTGACACATGAACACGTTTACGATTTCAATAACTCTCTTCGATATGCGTCTTTTCAGGTTATTACGCTGGCAACAACCACAGGATTTGCCACAGCCGACACGCCTAACTGGCCCATATTTTCGATTCTAATTCTTATCTATTACACCATTCAGTGTGGAATGGTGGGATCCACTTCCGGCGGATTAAAATTCGACCGGGTATATCTGTTTTTTCAATCACTGATCAAACAACTCAAATTGGCAAAACATCCCAATGGTGTGTATGCCGTCAAAGTCGATGAAATAACAATTAGCAACGAAGTGGAATTACAGACGGTTGTTTTTATTTTACTTTACATTCTCACCTTTTCAGTCGTGGCATTACTTTTGACCGCCATGAACATTGATGGCATAACCTCCTTTTCTGCTTCAATAGCAACCATTGGAAATGTAGGACCGGGATTTGGGGGGGTTAGTTCATTAGGAAATTATGCGGGACTACCCGATACAGCCAAATACTTGCTTTCTATCAATATGCTGTTAGGCCGTCTGGAAATCGTTAATGTTATCGTTTTTCTGACAATAATCACAAGAAGGAAATAAATTTCTCTCCCCAAAGAAATTAAGCCTTTATAGATCGCGAAGATCGGAATTTTATATCCGATTTTTGTAAGTCACAGGTAAAAAATAATAAAGCCCACTTTGTGAGTGGACTTAACTGGTGTGATCCGCCTGGGGCTCGAACCCAGGACCCCA
>JAKIZI010000098.1 GCA_022708105.1 Bacteroidota bacterium | reverse complement strand
ATGCAAGAAGCAGGAATGAAAGCACCGTCAAAAGCTGAACCTCAGGTGAGAGAACAGCTTAATAACCAAAAAGGCTTTCTGGGTGAACTTGAAAAAAGTATTGCCAGTTTAATTGAAAGGAAAATAAATAATGAGCGAAACCAAAAAAGATGATCTGGCCATTGATCTGGCCAAAATACTCCTCAATCAAATTGAGAGAGAAAATGATCAATGTGCTTTTTGGATTATTAGCGCAATTCATAAGATTAAATGTGCAAATCCCCAGATGTCGATGACATGTTTGTATAAAATTTTAACATCGGAAATGCCCAAAACAGCAAAGATATATGCAGAATATATCCGCAACACTTAACAAGAGTGATAAGATACGCCGAACCGCGTTATCTCCGGCGCAGGATTCGCTGACATTTTACAAAGACCGAATCATAAACGGTGATGCTCTCGAAGAATTAGCCAAGATTCCGGACGGCATTTTCAATATGTGTGTAACAAGTCCGCCATATTGGAATCTTAGGGATTATGGCAAAGACGGTCAAATTGGGCTGGAAAAAACGCCCGAAGAATATATTGAAATACTGGTAGCAATTTTCCGCGAAGTTAGGCGGACACTCAGAGACGATGGCACGCTGTGGCTTAATCTTGGGGATTCTTATGCCGGAAGTGGTCAGGGGCGCAATGGAGATGGAAAAGTTGGTAAACTTAGTGCAATACAAAAAAGTAATAGGGGAATGGCTGTTGATGAATTTAGACAAAGTAAAGGTGTCGTTTCTAATTTAAAACCTAAAGATCTTTGCATGATTCCCGCCCGCGTCGCACTTGCTTTGCAGGCAGACGGGTGGTGGCTGAGGCAAGATATAATCTGGCATAAGCCTAATCCTATGCCGGAGAGCGTGAAAGACCGTTGCACAAAGAGCCATGAGTATATCTTCCTGCTATCGAAAAACAAGATATATTATTTTGATGCCGACGCAATAAAAGAAAATGGAACAATTTCAGCTGGAACTAAAGGCGCTAAAGGTTCAGAAGAACGTTATAGTCAAGTAGGCGTCAATTCAAGACCACCAGAATATAAAATATATGATGGAAAACGTAATAAACGTTCTGTCTGGACTGTCCCGACCAAACCTTTTTCTGAAGCTCATTTTGCCGTTTTCCCGCCTGACTTAATAGTGCCGTGCATATTGGCGGGCTGTCCGGAAGGCGGAATAGTGCTCGATCCATTTTTCGGTAGCGGAACAACCGGCGAAGTTGCCAATCGCTTAGGACGGTATTTTTGCGGGATTGAATTGAACGAAAAGTATATCGAAATAGCTCAACGTAGGACGCAGAAGCTTGATATGTTTCTGAGCAAATAATAATGTCAGAAAATGATAACGAATGCAATTATCTCGATGCAATGGTTGGATTGCATCTTGGCGATTGCTTTGAAATTATACCGCTGATTCCAGATAAGAGTATAGATATGATATTGACCGATCCGCCCTATGAATTTATATCTAAGGATCCGATTGGTGGTGGATTTATGAAAAATGAAAATAAAAAACATCTTGTTAATATAAAAGAATCTTTTGGAATGTCTTTTAATCCTGAGAATTTCCTAAACAGTATCAAGCGGATAATGAAGAAATATAACCTATATGTATTTACTAATAAAAATCTATTATGTAAATATATTGATTTTGCCGAGAGTAATGATTATAAATGGGATATATTGGTCTGGCTAAAGCCTAATCCTGTCCCTATTTTCAATGGTCATTACTTGATTGATAAAGAATACATTGTTTATATTAGAGAAACTGGTGCTACCTTCAATACAAATCTTAACTATAATAATTATTTTACATATTATTTTCATCCAGCTGGTGGAGGTAGTAAGGATACAAAACATCCTACAGAGAAACAGATTGGTTTGATTACAAGATTTGCTATGATAAGTTCTAATATTGATGATATAGTTCTTGATCCGTTTATGGGTAGTGGGACAACCGGCGTTGCTTGTAAGAATTTGAAACGCCGATTTATTGGCATAGAAAAAGACGAAAAGTATTTTGAGATTGCCAAGCGAAGAATCGAAAACCATAAACCACAAGAAAATCTTTTCTGATACAATTCAATATGAGGATTGGCGGTTGTGATTAGTTTTGTAATTAATGATAATGATTATAGTAATAAAGTTTTATAAGAATGGGGACAATATAAAATTATGAATGGGATTACAATTTTATTATTTAAATTTAATGGAAAGGAAAAATTATGAAAATAGAAAAACAAATGAAAAATAATGAATCTAATTGTCGGCTCAACGCAGTGGTTAAGCATTTTCGTAATCAGTGGGGTGAATTTGGGGAATGTATATCAGATGAAGATATATTAAAAATGACCGATGGATCATTAAACAGGGCGGCATTTGAGTTGAACTATGAAGTAACAATTTTAAAAAATGAAATAATTAATGCGTTTAAGAATACGTTTATTGGAAAATGAATGATTGGTTACCTAAAAACATAGATTGGTATTATAGAGAAGAAAATGTTGCCATCGCTTGCGGGGATTGTCTGGAAGTAATGAAACAGATACCAGATAAAAGTATTGATTTAATATTAACCGACCCTCCGTATGGAGTAAAAAGAGATAAGGGTTTTGGGGGTTTTGGGGGTTTTGGACGACCCATAGCAAGACGCCAATATAATGATTGTTGGGATGAGAATAGACCAAATAAGATTTATTTTGATGAAATTTTAAGAATAAGCAAAAAGGCT
>JAKIZI010000097.1 GCA_022708105.1 Bacteroidota bacterium | reverse complement strand
GTAAGCTTACCCTTTTTTTTGTTGTAAAAAAAGCCTTATCCCCTGGATAAAAGGAAAAGGCTTTTTGGAAAATTGTGAAAAAGCAGTTCTAAGCGATTTTTGGAAAAAACTTTTTGTCGAGAGAATATTCTCCGGCTCCAATAAATATCAGAGAAAAATAAACAATCAAAAGGTCAAGTGCATGACCATAAACCATGAAATTATCACCGGCAAACAAATGAGTTGCCAGAGCTACTGTCATATTTCCGGCAAGGAGAATAGCTGCAGGACGAAAAAACAATCCGAGTGCCAATAAAACTCCGCCAACAGTCTCGGCAAAGGCCGCTAAAAATCCCCAAAAAGCAGGAGCAAACGTAATTCCGAAATAGGACATCGAACTTCCTAAATATGACCAGGTTTCAACTCCACCCATCATCTTAGGTATTCCATGTAAGAAGATGGAGATACCCAATGCGACTCTTAAAAATAATAAACCGGAGTGCAAAAATTTTTGTTTTAATTCCATTGCAATTAAATTTGTATTGTTAGTAATCATTTTTCTGCCTTTTAACTATGTTTAAAAACAAAAGGTTTATCTTTCAACTATAAATAAAATCTATATGACTACGTTTGCCCCTTTCTCAAAACCATTATATGTAATGTTGAAACCCGGCGGTTCATCATGCAACCTTGCTTGTGATTATTGTTATTATCTTGAAAAAACAAAACTCTACTCGCAAAATAAACATCGAGTAATGAGCGATACGCTCTTGGAGAGATTTGTAAAAGAATATCTGGAGTCGCAAACCATGGGCCAAGTGCTTTTTACCTGGCATGGAGGAGAGACATTGATGCGTCCGATCGAATTTTATCGGAAAGCCCTTGACTTACAAAAAAAATATGCGAACGGCAGACAAATCGATAATTCTATTCAGACAAACGGCACTCTGCTCACGGATGAATGGTGTAAGTTTTTTAAAGAAAACAATTTTCTCGTTGGAATTTCTATCGATGGTCCCCAAGAATTCCACGACGAGTATCGCCGAGACAAGATGGGTCGTCCATCTTTTCTAAAAGTGATGCACGGCATTGAATTACTGAAAAAATACGATGTGGAATTTAACTGCATGGCTGTAGTAAACGATTATAACGCCGACTATCCATTAGAATTTTATCATTTTTTCAAGGAAATCGGTTGCCAATATCTGCAATTTACACCCATTGTCGAGAGGATTAACCGTCATCCTTCACCCTTGACATTAGCTACAGCTACGGCATCCGAAAAAGATGCTGACCTTGCGCCTTATAGTATCAAACCCAAACAATGGGGTAATTTTTTGTGTGCCATATTCGACGAATGGGTTCGCGAAGACGTGGGTAAAACATTCGTGCAAATATTCGATTCTACCCTTGCCAATTGGGTGGGCGAACAACCCGGATTATGCACAATGGCCAAAACATGTGGACATGCAGGCGTTATGGAATTCAACGGAGATGTGTATTCTTGTGATCATTTTGTATTCCCGGAATATAAGTTGGGGAATATCTATTCCGAAACACTTACTTCAATGATGTATTCAGATCAACAGCTAAAATTCGGCAACGATAAATTTGATAAACTGCCGCGACAATGTAGAGAATGTGATATGCTTTTTGCTTGTTACGGAGAATGTCCCAAAAATCGGTTCGTAAATGATCGATACGGTGAGCCTGGTTTGAATTATCTTTGCGAAGGCTACTACCGATTTTTTACTCACGTAGCACCATACATGGATTTCATGAAACAGGAACTTTTAGCTCAACGAGCTCCGGCAAATGTAATGGAATGGATTAAACAAAGAAAACCATAATAAAAAAACCGGATCGTTTTGATCCGGTTTTTTTATTATGTACCCATGTTCCGATTAATTCTCAGCCTTTCGCGCCGAATAATTGATTTTTAGGGCATAAGCTTTTCGTAATGCCTGTTTGACATCGCTAATATACTTCATTCGGGTATTTTCATCTGCCTTAATCGAAACAGTCATAAACTGTTGGTCGGCCTCATTCAAACTTGCTTTTTCTTGAGCAATGTAATCCTGAATAGCATCAATCCCTGCGAGTTTGTCGTTCAACTGCATCTGAGTTCCTGTTCCGAGTCTCGGATCAACGGGAATACCAATATTAATATAAGTAACAAGCGATTTTTTCTCCAATTTTTGAACTTCAGAAGCCGATGGTAATTTAAATTTCACTTGCAATTCTTCCGATCGCATTGTTACTGTAACCATGAAGAAAAACAATATCGCAAAAATCATATCGGGCATCGATGACGTGTTCAGTTCAGGCATTGTTCTGCCACCAGACTTATTAAACTTTCCCATATTAATTTCCTCCTCCGTAATTTTTTGGTTCTGCTTCCGATATACGTTGCGGATAAAGCTTATTGATTTTCTCCTGTTGATCGGGAAGCAAATCGGCGTAGTGCTTGTTGTAGTACTTAAGTGCTGCTTCTTCGCGCAATTCGTTATAAGCTTTTACCAATTCGTTCTGAACAGCAATATATGCTTTGTAACTGGTAGTGGCATCATTTTGAAGTGAAATCACGTGATCAGCCGTAGTCAGTACCGTTCCGATAGGCTCTCCAAAATCTTGTTCAGTGAGCTCGGGCAAGTTTGGATTGTTGTTTGGGTTTGTTACAAATTCTTTCACTTTGTCCTTCAATCCTACTTTTCCACCTCTACCAACCATTTCAGTGATATTTGCATACCATTCATCGCCCAACTGATCTCTGACCATTGTTTGATTTTGGCTATTTACCAATACCACCATCAAGTTTCGTCTTTGAACTTCCATTTCTTGAAGATTTTGTTCGTCCTGAGGTGGCGGAGGCAAAC
>JAKIZI010000096.1 GCA_022708105.1 Bacteroidota bacterium | reverse complement strand
CCACATCGTCTCCCGTCCTTGCGGGCTTTCCACCTACCGCCTCATGCAGGGGAAAGGCATTACCGTTATAAAAGAGGAAATGCAACATTCTCCTGCAGGAACTTGTTGCTGATTTTTCTCATTAGAATACGCATCGGATATTATGTCTGTATTTGGCATAGTTGTCTCCTAATTTTGTTCATGTGTAAAAATAATTGCTATGAACAATGAAGAAGAAGATTTAAAAAAGAAAGAACGTGAAGAGTGGATTGAATCGCAATGGAAGATTGTAAAATCCATCTATTTCCGAGCTTATAAGGGACGTGCGCATTACGCAGATATATCGGATATTGAACATCACATGCGGTTCTTTGATTACATACAGAAGGAGAGAACTGATATGGCCGATTATCTGAGAGATGTGGTAGAGGATACAGATTGGACTATTGAGCAAATTGCTGCGGAAGGAATATGTCCGAAAGTAGTTGAAGCTGTTAAATACTTGGTTCGCCAATCCAATGAGACATTTATGCAATATGTCGAACGCGTTGCCCAAAACGACATCGCAGCTCTAGTTACATACAGCTATATCTTGGACGGTTTGGAAATTAAAAGATTTAAGTCCCTTACCAAGTACGATTTCAATTATCTCAACACCCTCCTCGAAGCTTATCATTATCTGGATAATCTCGAACAGCAAAAATGGGATAAGGAACATTATAAAGACTTGATTGATGAATAATAAATACTAAATACTATTGTCAAAATGTATCTTTTGTTTTGTATTTCCCAAAACTGACAAAAATTGTACTTTACAACTCATTAAAAGATAATGACTATAAGAAATTTAGCACAATTTTTCTAAACTATGCCATATTTTTACATACATAAAGAATACTTTTGTATTAAATAAAAATTGGGAACAATGAAACAAGACATTATCAGAAGATATTTCTGGTTACTGGATATAATCTACCAGGCCGGAACGGATGGCCTTACCTATGAGCAGATCTCAAACAAATGGCAAAAAAACGACAATCTTTCAAACGGAGAGCTATATCCATGGCGAACCTTTATGAACCACCGCAACAAAATCCGGGATATTTTCGGAGTGGACATTGCCTGCAATAAGAGCTACAACACTTACTACATAGCCGACACCAATGATATTAAGAATGCCACCGGATTTAAAAGCTGGCTGTTGGATACAATGACTGTCAACAACCGAATTGACGACTGTGCAGGACTTAAAGAACGAATTCTTCTCGAACAGAATCCCTCAGGGAAAGAGTATCTATCCACCATTTTAGAGGCAATGCGTGACAATAATATGATTACTTTTGACTATAAACCTTTCTGGGGCGAGGAAGAACGCGTATCGAATCTCTTCCATGTGGAACCTTATGCACTGAAAGTTTTCAAACGCCGCTGGTACCTACTTGCCAAATATGGAGAGAGTCCGTTTAAAATATATGCACTGGATCGTATTCTCAATATAGATATTGAGTTCGAGTATTTTAAAATTCCGCCGCAATTCAGCGCCGAAGCGTTTTTTAATTCCTATTTTGGTGTTATCATCAGCGATGACGATCCACAAGCCGTTAAACTAAAGGTGGATGCCTTTCAAGCCAAGTATATACGAACTCTTCCGCTGCACCATTCTCAGAAAGAGTTGGAGACGACCGAAGAATATTCCTTATTTTCCTTCTTTATCCATACAACTTATGATTTTATACAAGAACTGTTGTCTTTAGGAGAGAACATTGAAGTACTGGAACCGAAGAAGTTGCGTATGGAGATGGCTCGGTTGGGTAAAGCCATTAAAAGAAATCATTCATAATCTCAAAGTTGAAAAGATTATTGAATGACTATTTTTTCAACTGCCTCAAGAGTCCGCTGCTCAATGAGATTGAAATATTCGCCAAGAGCCATTGATTGATGCTGTTTGGCCAATTCGGCATGATCAAACACAATGACATCTGTGACATAGCGGCGGACTCCCTCAAGGGCAGTATTGGCACGTTCTTTTCTGACAATCCCTTCAAACGTAAACGGCAACTGGAGAATAGCCGTAATTGGTTCACAACCCGCTTCTCGCGCCATACGGGCAGCTTCTACAACAAATTTACTTCCATAATTTCCACCCAATCCGGCAATGAGGATAATCGGTTTTGGAGACTTTTTAATTCGGAAAATGGTGCGGAGAAACGTAACAAAACGGAAACTTAAAGTTTTATTGCCCAATCGTTTTTGAAAGGCCTTGCGGAAAGTTTCGTCATCGGTGGTGCATACACAGCGGGCATCTTCAATCTCTTTCGGATGCATGAAACCGATAACGGAAACCCCTTTAATTCCTTTTTGAATAATCTGTTCTCCCATCCTGTAGGCAGTCTCTCCAAATGTAAAAGCGGAAATCTTTTTTTTCAACATAAAATGCTCGTTTTTATAAAATTGTCAATGAATCAGAAATTTGCCGAAAGGGACGGCCTAATCCAACCGCTCATAATCAAAATGGGCTTTGGAACATCCGGCTTTTTTGTAATCAAACCCATATTTGTCCATGTACATTTCAATAATTTCCTTAGCACCGTTGTAAAACGGGTCCGAGGTGTGAGACCTCAAGGTAACAATAATTTCCATTTCCGGAGTCAAGACAGTATTGTTAGACCGTCTGATGGTTTTTGGGGTGATTCGATAAACTTTACTCATAATTAATATAAATTAAAATAAATGGCCTACTCTGAAAATTGTTTGCCGTTTTCGGCCTTCCCGGCATAAAGAGGATGCTTACAAAAATAATTTGCGAATATGCCACAACCATTCATAACCGATTCGCTAATACTGACATTTTTTTTGGAGGAATAAGCCAAGACCTCTGTCCACAGCTTCCAGAGCAAATTCAGAAATGGTTGTCGGCAGCAACGAATTCAATTGGGGCAAGAGATCCGGAAAGTATCTGTAATCGCCGGTAATTATGATTTGTTCTGATGATTTTTCAGGCCATTCAGATATTGCCG
>JAKIZI010000095.1 GCA_022708105.1 Bacteroidota bacterium | reverse complement strand
GCCAGTGTTGACCGTTTGGGAGCTTCAATACCCAAATGCTTCAACTTGCCTTCGCAACTACGCAAACCGTTAGTAATCTCCCGCAATGAATGGGCGCGTCCCAATTGGCAAAACAGCATGCTCACAAATTGCCCCCAGCAGGTAAAGCCCCGCATGTGACGTTCTGCTTTTGTCGCTGTCACCGCGCTTTGAAATTCCAATCGCGGAAATAATTGTAACAGCTGGCTGAATATGCTACAAAATCTTTGCATGGTTGAGTCCTCCCTTGTCTGTGTTTGCTTGTCGCAAAGCCAATATAGCAAATCAGGGCTCAGCATGCGCTCATTTTTTTATCACCTAATTTGGACAAGAGTGGGCAGCAATAATTATTAAAAAAAGTGCTTCAAAGGAAACGATTACAATTCTTAACACTTCAAGTAATTGTTTCATTCGTTATGCTTCATATGTCTATCTTCGTTAATTTTATTTAAAATATCATATACTTTCCGAAATAAATCTTCTGGCGCAGCTTCTTTAGAGAAAGAAAAGTTCTTAATTGTTTCAGAAGTTTTAATTACAACCATTTCACCTTGCTGGCGTCCTTTAACGTAGCCGATGCCGTACCCATCTGCTGCCATGAGAATAGCTGCATCGCCGATATCAACTTTACTGGGCAGAGAAGGTTTTTCGGAAGTATGCTCTGAAATATTTTCTATAAGGGAAGGAAGATTTGTTGATATTGATTTATCTCCAAAGCTTTCTTCTTGAATCTTCATCTTATCAGTACGGCGTGCTTCTAAGTATTTTTTTAGTTCTTCCCACAAGTGCCCAAACAATGGATTTGGTGGTGAGATTGTTGCAGAAATATTGACGATACTATCAAGCTTTGAAAGCTTGATAGCAAATGTGCGCAAATCAGATATTGCCTCAATTTTGCAATCAACAAAAAAATTATCATATTTATTTTTTACTAAAGTGGCGAATCTCTTCATAAAGGTATGTGGTTCAACATGAGTTGATACCCTCAGAAACGCTATGCCAGAAAATTCTGGAATGTAGATAAAAGGACTTGAAGCAATACGAAGATTTGGTTCTTCTTGGGATTTCTCTTCTCCTTTCTCTGGTACAACTATCATAACTTCTGCATCAGGTGAGTACTTACACAATTTTGCATACACGAAATCAACACCATCTATTGATCCTTTTTGTGCACTAATGAAAGACCAAGCAAACCCCCATGCTAATATGGGCTTTGGATTCAAAATGGCTTTAATTAGCTTTTCATGATCAAGCGTGCCAATTTTTATTACACGCCCTAAATAATAGGTACCATTATTACTTAGCATTTTGTCTTGTCCTTTTATTATTCATTGCCAATGATCGGGCTAACCTGCTGAGCCACTAGGGCCTTCAGCATCAGCGCCACCGACGTTTTCGCAAGCAGGTTGCCCCGATTGTTGGCAATCTTTTAATTCATTGCTTGTGGTTTGAGAAAATTCATCTGTGCTTCTTTTCACACGGGCTATATATTTAAAAATATAATCTCCAGCTTCAAGTGGTTTTCCATGCCTATCGCGGAGATGAACATTGAAATTTATTGTTGTACCGCAACCATAGCTTAGGCCAACCGCACTGGTATCAGTATATGGTGAATCGAGAAAAATAACATCAAAATCAGGAATAGAGGAGAATCTGGGGTGGAACTTCCCGGTTCCAGTTGCATATCGCATAGGCCTTTTCAGTGTTACAATGAGCAATCCTTCTTGAAGATCATCGCTAGTTGTAATTTTCTCCTGGGATACTTCAATAGATGGGCTGTCTTCTAACGATTTTTCCTTGGCATCCAAACTAACTTTAATTATTTCGTTTATTATTTCATCACTAACTGTCGTATCAGATGTTTTTGCAGATTCTTTAATAAATTTCTCAACAGTATACATCCAGAATCTCTGCTCAGTTTCTAAGTTAAATTCGGAGATAATCTCTGGCCGTGGTCCAATCGTTTTGCCAGATTGTTCAAGCCACCAGTCCTCTTTTTTATCATCAGTGATAAATATTAAAGGTTTATTTTGTGACTTTGCATATTCAATAATTTGATACCATACAATTAGGTCACCATATTTTCTATATGAATCGTCTGTACTGTCTTTTTTGAAGTCTTTGTACCCAGGAGGAATTTCGCGTTGATATCGATCAGCACCATCCTTTTCTATTTGATTCATTTTTTCAGCGTCAAAAGGTTTTCCCGTTTTGCCATTGAATGTATTTCCTATGAAATCTAATATTTCATCATTTGTTAATTTTGATAATAATATATTCTTTTGATTGTTCAGAAGTTCTACAAGCTGCTCGCAATATTCTTTAAGTTTTGGAAGTTCAGAGTCAGGCAGGAAAGGATGCCTATCTTTGGTAGACAACATGTTCAACAAATCATTAATTGATTTAGTAGCCTTAGGATATTCATTTGCTTGGCCAGCTGTAACACTAAGCCGGTTCTTCAAAAATTCTTTTGCTGCCTGATACGGGATGAATAATCTGTCCTTAACAGTCTCAAGAGCTTTTTCAAGCTCCTTTCTAGTCGCATCAGAGTAGCGATAAAGATTCAACAAGACATTAGCATCTACAGCGAAGATACAGTTCTTCCAAAGCTCTGAAAATTCTTCATTTGTCGGTCGGAAATGCCCTATGAATAAAGTTCTCATATGTGTCCTTTCTTAATGCCAACAATAAATATACCAACTTGGGTTTTTCTGATTTTTGAAGCGATATTACTCCTTTTTGAAAAGAATGCAAAGAAAAAGTCCTTAAATATCAGGCAAAATGAACTTTTGATGCTTGGTATTTTGCGGTAATATTCCGCTTGAGCCAAGTTGGTATATCATTGGAAATTTGTCACATTATAAAAAACCGAGGTTGATGAGTATCGCTTGAAATCTTGAACATTCCTTACAAATAAAGGACGCTTGATTTCAGGAAGTACATCGTGCGTATAGCAGGAAGAACGCATCAACCGGATGACCATTCTCTAAAAATAGTTGACAGGTTGTTTTTTTTGATTATACTCGTATGCAAGTAAATTGTATGCAAGGGTAATGGGAT
>JAKIZI010000094.1 GCA_022708105.1 Bacteroidota bacterium | reverse complement strand
GAAGTATTAAACTCTTCTCCCATTTGTGAGAAAGCCCGTTACAGATCCAGTGTCATAGACTGATCTTTTGGACTCTCTCGCTGCGAACTCCATCCATTTCTGAACATAGTCAAAATATGGACTATAAATTGCCGAATAGGTGTCCCCTGGACAATCCATATGAACTTTATTAATGACATTCTCTCTTTCATTATGAGTAATTAGCATCCATGCTACCTCATAGGCGCCAAGGCCAAATTCATTTGAAGCCATCTTTTTTCTTACTAAGTTAACTGACCTACCAAGATGCCTCGCTCCAAATTGAGCAGGAATTATAATTATATCTCCCGCATCTTTTTGAGCTCTTGACAAGATGTCAAGACATTTAATTGTCTTTTCTTCTCGACAAAATTTCTTTCTTTCTATTTCAACATGACAATGAAACCTTCTCTTTTCTTCAATTATCTTCAACGCTTCAGAGGTTGCTCTCGTATAGTTACTCCTCAGCTTAGGAATAACAAACAGTGCTTCTGCACCATCAGGAAGGCATGCTTCCATTGCATTTTTAATAAAGTTTTCGTTCGTTTCAACAGGAATAAATTGATTTATAATCTCAATTTGTTTCCATAAATCCTTTGGGTGATAACACCGCGGATAAATTAACTCTTCCATTACACACCTCGGCTTTAATTGTAAAGAAGCCGTATATCTTGTATAATACTACTGATATTTTGTCAAAGCCCTTATAATTCAATGGATAGAATACAAGCTTGCGGAGCTTGAAATAGAGGTTCGACTCCTCTTAAGGGCACTAAAATAAACTTGCATATTTTAAGCGATTTGCTATACTCATATCATAATCATACTTTTCTAACTTGTAGGAATATGAAAAAATTAGAAAACCAAAGGCAATTTTACGGCACAGTGAATATTGGAGAAAAAGGACAGATGGTTATCCCGGCGGAAGCCCGTAAATCAATGGGAATTAAAAAAGGTGATAAACTTCTGGTATTTGGTATGGGGTACGATATGATTGCGATTACAAAATTATCTAAAGTAGAACAGTTCGCATCGCATCTTTCTAACCAGTTAGATACGATACGCAAAATTACTGAAAAAATAAATAAAAAATACTAACGTTTCAAGCGACACCTACAGAAATTCCATTACATTCCTGTTTATGGTAGATTGTTGTTTGTTCTGTTCTTATTATAATCGTTTTCCTTATTAAAACTTTATACATATTTTTATGAACATTATACGCGTTGAAAATTTAACAAAACAATTTAATGGTTTTACAGCAGTTGACCATATAAATTTCGAGGTAAAAAAGGGAGAAATATTTGGTTTTTTAGGACCTAACGGCGCAGGTAAATCCACAACTATCAATATGCTTTCCACAATCTTACCAGTAACCGACGGCGAGGCCTTTATTAATAACTTCAGTATTTTATCTCAAAGAGACGATGTGCGAAAATCCATTGGTCTCGTCTTTCAAGACCCGTCATTAGACGATCGACTTACCGCAGAGGAAAATCTCCGTTTTCATGCCAAGCTCTATGGCGTGCCAAGTGATGAATTTCAAAAACGGAAGCAGGAAGTTTTGAAGTTAGTTGATTTGTGGGACAGACAAAACGATATCGTTAAAAATTTTTCTGGCGGTATGAAACGGCGACTAGAAATCGCACGTGGACTCCTACATTATCCGGCAGTTCTTTTTTTAGACGAACCGACAATTGGGCTTGACCCACAAACACGCGCCCATTTGTGGGATTATATTCTACGACTTAAGCGTGAAAAAGAAATGACCATTTTTATGACCACGCATTATATGAATGAAGCAGAATATTGCGACCACATTGCCATTATTGACCATGGAAAGATTGTAGCGTTGGGTACACCGCGCGAACTTAAAAAACAAATCGGAGGAGATATTATTAGTATGACAAGCAACCAAAAGGCAGAACTCAAAAAGGAAATTGAGAAACGATATAAAAAGGATGTGAAAGAAAAAGATGGATTCTTACAAATAGAAGTTGAAGACGGAGAAAAATTTTTACCACGTCTATTCAATGAACTTACAGTTGAGATTGATTCCATTGAACTTCGTAAGCCAACGCTTGACGATGTATTTCTCTCGCTCACTGGCCGTGCCATTAGGGAAGAAGAACCATCCGATAAAGAACGTATGCGTCAGCGTATGCGAATGAGACGAAGAAATTAATTCTATACTTATGCAATTTATCCAAACAATTTATACAATTTGGCAAAGGGAAATAATTCGCTATTGGCGGGATAAAACACGAATTGTTTCCACGTTTTTTATGCCGTTAATGTTTCTTGTTATCTTCGGTGCCGGTTTGAATGAAACTCTTGCAACAGGAAATTTCGGTGTTGATTTTACCCAATTTATGTATCCCGGTATTATCGCGATGAGCATTATGAATATTGCTTTTTTCTCCACTATCTCTACTGTTTGGGATAGAGAATTTGGTTTCTTGAAAGAAATCCTGGTAGCGCCCGTTTCGCGAGTAGCGGTTGCTTTCGGCAAAACGCTTGGAGCAACTACTATTGCTTCAATTCAGGCAATTATCTTATTGATTCTTGCTCCACTTATCGGTGTAACAATTCATATTGCCATTATTCCACAACTCATTCTTTTTATGCTTCTGCTTGCTTTTGCCATTTCTGGGATGGGACTACTGATTTCTTCTCTTATGAAAACAACCGAAAGCTTTGGAATGGTTACGCAAATTTTAATTTTCCCCATGTTTTTTATTTCAGGTGCCTTCTTCCCTTTAACTTCTGTGCCATCATGGATGAGTGTGCTTTCGTATATAAATCCATTGACCTACGGCGTAGATGCCATCCGACAAATTATTTTGGGCAATCAAGTAGCAAGTAATATCTTAAACAACCTTTCTCTACATCCTATTTCTGTAGACGCTCTCTTTCTTGTAGCATTTTCAGCAGTAATGGTAAGCGCCGCTGTATTCGCTTTTAACAAAAGAGCATAGTAGCACCAATCAGTATTTTTTGCTAAAATTGTGTAATACATATATGAAAACTCCGGTTGAGAATATTCCAAACATTGGGCCTGCTTACCAAAAAAGATTAAAAAAACTAAAGATTAAAACTTTGGGTGATTTTTTGTATAAC
>JAKIZI010000093.1 GCA_022708105.1 Bacteroidota bacterium | reverse complement strand
TTTCCCGGCGCACAAAGACATTAATCAAAGAGTGGATTTACTCGATGGAAGTGGACTGCAAATGACTCCAGTTCAGATGGCAGACAATATTGAACTTTATTACAGATCATTAAGGGGGGGTGGCTGGGTACCAGAAGAGGCAAGGTCTTTTCTCCCTTTGGGGTTAAATTCGGAGGAGGTGTTTACTGCAAATTGGAGAGAATGGAGGTATATTTTTGAGTTAAGAACAGCTAAGCCTTCTCATTTTGAAATAAGGAACACCATGGTGGCAGTTTTGAAGAAATTTCAAAAAATATTACCGGGAATTTTTGACGATTTTCAATATAAAGGGACCGATGCTAAAGGATATCCTTATTATGAGAAAGTGAGAGTATGACAGAAAAGGGGAAATTGATAGTTTTTGAGGGAGTTGGAGGATGCGGCAAGGGGACACAATTAAAATTATTAGCAAAAGTTTTGACATTGAGAGGTAAAACTGTATTCACTACTTGTGAACATACCCGGGATACCTCTATCGGTCGGTTAATAGAGGACACAATTAAGAAAAAGAACGAGGGAATGGATTCGGATGCCTTGCAAATAGCATTTGTAGCCGATAGGATAAACCATACAAAGAGGGTGATTTTACCAGCATTGAATGATTATAATTTTGTTTTGGCTGATCGTTATGAGGCTTCAACTATTAGCTATTTGAGGGAAGATTTAAGACGTATTATTTTTGATTTCCAAAGGAATATGGGAGTCAGAGTGCCAGATTTAACTTTAATACTGGATGTTGATCCTTATGAAGCAGTAAAGAGAGTTTATGGTAGGGGAGATCAGGATATTTTCGATAATGTTGATAAATTTAAAAAAGTGAAAGAAGGCTATCAATGGTATTCAGATAATTCCGGTTGGCCATGTGTGTGGATTGATGGAAATGGAAGCAAAGAAGTAGTCTCTGAAAGAGTTGTAAATGAAATTGTAAGAAGAAAGCTTTATGAATAATGAAAAAAAGACAATAATCAGAGCGGGGTGTTTTGAAGGAAATAAAGAGGATTCTGAAAGCTTATGTCAAGTTCTTAATTGTCGTTTAACAAACGATTGTATATGGAAGAGAGAAAAGGTAGAATCGTCAAATTTAGGTTCAGATAATAATAGAACTGAAGCGATGATGAAAATAGGATAAAATACATTTATGAATAAAATAATAGATTTGATTGATGAGGAGCAAAGATATCAAAATAACACTATTCGATTAATTCCGAGTGAAAATTTTATATCAGAGGCGGTAAAACAAGCTTTAAGTAGTGATTTATCTAACAAATATGCTGAAGGTTATCCTGGGAAGAGATATTATCAGGGAAATAAATTTATTGATGAAATTGAAAATTTAGCAATTGAGAGAGGAAAAAGATTATTTAAGGTTGAACATATGAATGTTCAACCTTATTCGGGAAGCCCAGCTAATGCGGCGATTTTAATGGCCTTACTGGAACCGGGGGATAAGATTTGTGGAATGAAGTTGTCGGCTGGAGGACATTTAACTCATGGACATCCACGAATTACTTTTTCAGGAAAGTTTTTTGAGAGTGTGCAATATGATGTTGATAGTGAAGGAAAAATTGATTATGAAGCATTGGAAGAAATGGTCGAAAGAGAAAAGCCGAAGCTTATTTTTTGTGGTGGAACAGCTTATCCATGGAAAATTGATTGGCAGATATTTAGTAAGATTGCTAGCAAAGTAAATGCTTATTTGATAGCTGATATTGCCCATATTGCGGGTTTAATTGTGGGAGGGGTACATGAAAGTCCAGTAGATTTTGTAGATGTGATTAGTTCAACAACGCATAAAACACTGCGTGGTCCACGTGGAGCTTTTATTGGAGTTACGAAGAAAGGTTTGGAGAGAGATTCAGAACTGGCAAAAAAAATAGATAGAGCAGTTTTTCCTGGTTTACAGGGTGGACCGCACATGAATACAATAGCGGCTATGGCGGTAGCATTTGAGGAAGCGAGTCGACCTGAGTTCAAGGAGTATGCTAATCAGATTATAAAAAATGCACAGGCATTGAAGAGGGGATTGGAAATGGTAGGGAGTGGTCGCGACCGTTCTGTACCATTAAAGATATTTGGTACAGAGAATCATTTATTGGTGATTGATTGTGGTTTTGAGAAAGGGAAAGAAGTCGCTGTAAAATTGGAGGAAATGGGAATTATTGTGAATGCCAATACAATCCCCCACGATCAAGCAGGGCCATTTAAACCGTCAGGAATCAGAGTTGGGACGCCAGCGATGACAACCAAAGGGTGGAAGGAAAAAGAATTTGAAGAAGTAGGAGAAAGGATTGGAAGAATGATTATTAATATGTAGGGAACGGTCGTAATAAAAATAAAGATGGTAGGGAACGGTCGCGACCGTTCCGTACAAATATATAATTAAGATGTGATTTTTGTTACAATTATTTGTGTTGTTAAAAGAAAGAAAATTAAATCGTTTGTTTGGATATGATTATTCAAAAAGTGGATGGTATTTTGTAACAATTTGTACAAATACAAAAGGAAATGTGTTGGGAAATGTTAATAATGGGAAAATGGTTTTAAATGAATTGGGTGGGATTGTAGAAAAGCAATGGTGTTGGTTGTTGGATAAATTTGAGTATTTAAAATATGATGAATGGATAATTATGCCAGATCATATTCATGGGATTATGGTGATTGGAAATTATATTGTAGGGAACGGTCGCGATGTGAGGAACAGTCGCGACTGTTCCGTACAGAACAAGGATGATGCAACCCGTTCCGTACATGGGAAAATTAAATCAATATCCGAATTAATTGGGGCGTTTAAAACCACATCATCGAAGGAAATCCATAATTTGGGTTTCAATGATTTTAAATGGCACAAATCATTTTATGATGAAATCATTGGGGATGAAATTTCGTTGAATAGAATTAGGAAATATATTATCGAGAATCCGAAAAATTTTTTAAAAGCCAAATGATAGCAATAATTAATAGCCCGAATCCAAAAAATTGAAGAATTTGTGGCCAAAATAAAATATATGTTGTAGGGAACGGTCGCGACCGTTCCGTACCAAAATCGGATGATGCGGCCCGTTCCGTACCAGAATCGGATAATGCGGCCCGTTCCGTACCAGAATCGGATAATGCGGCCCGTTCCGTACCAGAATCGGATAATGCGGCCCGTTCTGTACCAGAATTTGTTTCGTTAGGAATTTCCCAGCCATTGGCCCAATTGTTAACGAGAAAATGGGGAAGTGATTTTATTTTAAAATTATCGAAGTAAAAAGCCAGCCAACCGGAATTAAAAGAT
>JAKIZI010000092.1 GCA_022708105.1 Bacteroidota bacterium | reverse complement strand
TTCAGCAAATTTTCTAATTCAATTCTCCTGGTTTCCGACTTTGCTATTTCAATCAATTTCAGTTTTGAGGTTTCAAGCTCTCTGTTGATTTTAATAAAATCATCAGGGTTAAGTTCCGGGATATTAATTTCCCTTTTTATCCTTGCAAACTCTTCTTTAAGTGCTTCTTTTTTTGTTTTTAACTTGTCGATAACAGCACTAAATTCAACTCTCGATTTTTGAACATCAGCGTAGATGGATTTAATCTGAACTAATGTCGATTTCAGTTTATTGACTAAAGAGTTGGCTTCAGCAAAAACTTCCGGATTTGTTTTAGATTCAAGCTCTTTGTTCAGGGTGTATTCATGATTCTGAATGATTGATTGTAAGTCAGACAGATAAGTATCAATGCCTGCTTTGAAATTCTGCAGGCGATTGATGTCAGATTCGAATGAAGTTTGCAAGTGTAACTTTTCAGCTACTCCTTTTTCTTTAAACAGGTTGAGTCTGTATTCCGCATTCGATTTTGCAGTTTCAGTTTCTTTCTTCAGCAAAGAAAGATTTCCGAAACTATTTAGTTCATTTATCAGGCGTTGAATATCATTTTTCTTCCTCTCTATCCTCGTTTGAACATCATTTAGCCTGCTACCAATAAGCTTATTAAGCAGGTCATTTTCAAAATCAGCATTTTTGCTCGATAGGTCTTTTTGACCAAAATAAATTGGCTGTTGAAGAATAGCATCTAACGTGATGCCTTGCTGCAATATATCATTTTTATAAATATCTTCTTTCTGACCATATATGCGTTCTACTTTATAAACAACACCATGCCTGTCGACAATTTCTACAATGGCTTTTCCGCCGCTTTTCAGCACATGCTTAATCAAATCATCTTTATAATCTTTATCAACGGCTTGTGATCCGAAAGGAATGTTCAGGGCATACCTGACAATTTCCAACACCGACGATTTACCACTCCCTCTGATTCCGATCAAATTATTCAATTCCGGAGAGAAATTAATTTGTTTCCCATCTAATAGTCCTCCCTGAAAGGCAATTGATTTAATGTGCGAATTTTGTATCTGAGGTTTTTCTCTGGGCTTAACCCTGTTTTTGGAATCAGTTAATGCATACTTAATGGCTTCAATATTAAAATCGCCGATTTTTAAGTAGGTAATTCTTCCATCACCAATTCCATCGATGCCTTTATGAGCATTGTCAGAACCTTCAACACATGCCACTTCCCGGCCAGACAATTGACATAGAGACTGGTATCGTTCTAAATGACCACTTTTTTGAATGGCCAATACCTTGTTAAATGAGTCATGCTGAATAAATGCCTCCCTTGTTCGCCCCTGGAGTACTTCGTTCAGACCGTTTTTAGTATCTACATGAGCTAATACAATAAAGTAATTATGTCCAATCCTATCCAATTTCTCTACAGTCTCTTTCAAGTCGTAGTTAGAGTTAGGATAATCCGGCGTATCGTAATTCGAAATGCCATAAAAAGCCGATTTCAGAAACTCGTTAATATTGTCGGTCTCACCTTTGTACCAAGCATCATCAAATACAATTAAGGCATGAATACCTTCTTTTAAAGAGAATTCAACACCGGGGAATAATCCAATTCCATGTTCTTTTGATTTCTTTTTGAGAGCCTGAAATTCTCCTTTATCAAATTTGTTATGGTTGGTAATTACTCCAATTCGTATATCTTGTTCAATAAGCTTATTAATATAATCCTGCACAAAGGAATTGTCATCTCCCACATAAGCAAGAAACTCTTTGTCTGCTTTGGTATGCAAATGAAAATCTGCACGAAGCCAGACTGAACCATTCCGAAATAGTGTCTTAGTATCCATAATTTTACTTTTTTATATCACTTTCATTTCAGTTTCAGGACTGAGTTGTTTTAATAACTGCTTTACATTGGTTTTGGCTGTATCGTTTTTAAAACCATTGTCACGGAACACGATGCGCATCGGCTTATCTTTGGCAATGGCTTTGGCAAACTCTTCATCAATTTCCTTGTCGAAACAAGCATAAAGGGAGTTTTCTGCTACTTTGAAGACTTCCTTGCCACTGATATTTTTTCTTTCAATTCTTAGAGAAAGAGGTAAACCCCAATCCAACATTACTTGTGCAAGTAAATCATCGGCTGTTCTGTCGGGTTTAACATTATCGGCAAAGAGGTCTAAGTTTTCTTGTTTGTAGTCTTGGGGGCGGTAATAGACATCCTGCATGTTGCTTTCGTCTAAGCGGAATACACGGAAGCCATAATCTTGTTTATCTTCAAAATTAGCAAACAACCCATCTTTTTCTGCTTTGTTTCGTTTTTCTTCTTTCACTTTGTTCGCTGCACGACGAATACGTTCTTTACCTATTTCGCAGATATTCTTGTATCCGGCTTTGTAGGCTTCACTTTTCTCGTCGGTTTGTTCGGGAAGTTGCACCATGATGTATTTGCGATTACCACCATCTTCAGCATTTAATTGCATTACTGCATGGGCAGTTGTAGCGGATCCGGAGAAGAAGTCGAGGACAATTGCTTCTTTACTGAAATTTGTTGATGCCTTTATTATAAATTTTAACAATTGCAGTGGTTTAGGAAAACTAAATAACTTATTGTCAAATAAGGCTCCAAAATCTTTTGTGCCATCTTGACTCATCCCTATGTTTGAAGGCAAATTTGTGCTTAATGGAACAAATCCAAAAGTATCTCCTGCTTTTTTTATATCATCTTCTTTAAAATATCTCAATACTGGTTTAGAAATGTTGAGAAAATCATAATCACTAGGAAAAACTATTCTATTTTCAGCGTAATACTTTGGAAAAGTTTCTTTTGTTATTGCCCATGTTCTATTAGGATTTGCTGGATATTCTTCCTTGGTTTTTGGATTTATAATAGTAAAAAAGCTATTTGGTCTTTCACTAGCACTTGTTTGCTTAGTTAAGTCATGCACTCTCCATGGCTGATTTGGCAAATCGGGTGTTTCAAAATATTTTCGTGTACCACCTTCTAGGGATGCTTTGAAATTATTTTTTGCGTAAGTAATTATCCATTCATAATCCTGAGACACACCATAAGGGACGTCTGATTTTGCTGTTCTTTTTCTCCAAGGGAATTGAGCTACAAAATACCCTTCCCCAAACAATTCATCACAAATTTTCCTCAAATTATTCACTTCATTATCATCTATAGAGATAAAAATCACCCCATCATCTGTTAATAGATTACGTGCCAACTTTAAACGTGGATACATCATCGAAAGCCAATCAGAATGATAACGTCCTGAAGTTTCCGGATTAGCAACCATCCTACGATTATATTCATCTATTTGCCCACTTTCAAAAAGTTCTGTTTCACGGTCAGTGGCAAAGTTATCTTTGTACA
>JAKIZI010000091.1 GCA_022708105.1 Bacteroidota bacterium | reverse complement strand
GGTCAGATTGTTTAAATCGTTTACGTCTGAATGCAGCGTTGATAACGTTGTCACAAATTTCGATGATGATAATATTGGCGGAAGTGCATGGGAATCGAAAACTTGTAATCCGCTTTAAGTATCTGTTTTTACTTAACTGGTTTTTGTCTATCGGCACGCTATCGGCACGGGAAAAGTATTTCTATTAAAACGATAACAACTTTTGATCTAACGGTGTAAATGGGATTACATCAATAATTTCTAAAATATTATGATGGATTGAGACTACATTTAAATCATAACCGTATTTAGCAATGATTTGCACTTTCGCCCTGATAGAATCCCCCGGTCTAATATCCACTTGTCTGTTCTGAAATTCAGCCAGCCACTCTTCATCTAAAATTTTCATAAGATAATTTTTATTTTCGTGTTTAAATTCCCATTTTGAATCACCCAAATAATCCGGTTTTTTTACTTTCAAAATCATTTCCATAGGCGATTTAATGGTTTCTTTAGTCATTAAATCCTCTATTGTCTCTGGAATAATTTTAAAACTCAGATTAAAAGGTATTGAATCCTCGCTTGTTAAATATTTTACGCTATCACTCCCTTTTAATCCATCGGTTGCAGTCGTTATTCTCTGTAAATTTATCAACAACCTTTCAGTGGGAAGTGGCGAATAAGCCGGTATTTGCCGAATATTGGTTTCTTGCGCTAAGGTTAAAAGATTTTTATTAAGATCTTCTATCTCACTACGATTTGTTATTTCAGTTTTGCCATCTAGGAATTTGATTATTATATATTTAGCCTTTACGAGATACTTACCAACTGCCGGTTTCCAATCTAATCTTTTTAATGCATCATCATCAATAACATCGAAAATGTATCGCAACCATGATTTTACTGAACCAGATTCTATATCTTCCAGTAAAACAACCGGCTCTATTTTGGGATCAATGGATTGAATCAAATCCAAATCGAAGGCATGAAAGGAGTCTAAAATATCTGACAAAGCACGGAAGATTCTGCTGGGTGCTTCAGATTCTTTATTAAAATTTATTTCAATGCAAAAATCAGCTCTTTCTTTATTTTTCATGCCTATTTTTAAATGGGGCTTATTTTAATTTTATATTAGATTGAAGTTGCACTACATTATCACGATCCACGATCTCGCGCAAATCCGTCATAGCGTTATGAACGTATTTCTGAGACGTCCTTATGTCGCCATGACGGGCCAAATCCTTCACCTGAAAAGCCGAAGCGTTCTTTGACCAATCGGTTATAGTGCTGTGCCGTGTCGCCTCATATAGCTTCAGCCCCTTGATACCATACGCCGCCCACAAATCCCTGAGATAAGCCGGTTTATATCCTCGGCCCGTAGATGGATTAATGAAAAGAAATTCTGCCCCAAACCGTCCTGTGGCGTATTTTTGAGCTATTCCCATGGCGCGTTTTGACAGAGGAATCCACTTTTTATGTTTCCCTTTTGTTCTTTCTACCAGACGATAGCCTGAATACGTCCGTTGAATCAACGCCCGCGCTCCGGACAGATCAATGTCACGGACCTGAAGAGCGCAACCTTCAGATACTCTCAGACCGGTTTCACGAATGAAAAGCATAATGTCTTGATGCTCTGCCGGGAAATGCTCAATGGCTTCGATTTGCTCTTCATAGGAAATTGCTCTTTGCGTTTCGCCGGTGGTGATTTCAATATCCGGGAAAATAGGCAATCTCACCCGTTCCCATTTATTCAGCCATTTGTAAAAGGTCTTGAGACAATCAACAATGTTTTTGATGTATTTTTCGGAAAGCCCCGTTAAACCATTTACGAGTTCCTGCAAATGGGAAAGTTCAATATCCCGAACATCAATTTCATATAATGGCCCGTAATGATTTTTCTTGTATGACTGATAAAGTTTAAGCGTTTCATGCGAGAACCGCCCGGCTTCGGCCTCGATGGTCTTCTGCCTTATCCAAACGGCATATTTATTCTTGAATTTGTTTTCTAGGATGGCTGGCTGAAGCCAATCGTTGATATTGAAAGTACGGTCTTTTATTTCTTTATTGATTTGCGTTAAGGCCTGAAAAGCCATTGAGAAGGATAGGGCGATGCCATTTTTATCGTGATAAATTCTAAGCCGTTTACTTTTGAAAGATATGCGAATGAGACAAGCATCATAACCGCACTTAGGGCAGACCCTTTCCCGTCTGGTTATACCGCACCGCTGACAGCTAATTGATCCACGCGCAATAAGTTCAGCCATGATCTCACTCCCCAAACCTTTTTGAGAATGGCTTTGATTACTATATGGCGCGTTAACTGTCAACGGATTGCTCCAAATTGCTATTTTTTCATTTTCATTATGAATGCTCTATACATATGGCAATATATAGAATAGTCTTCAAAATATGAAATGATGGCACAGATAAAAAAGCCTCTACAACTTCAAAATGTGAAATAAAAATCATAGATTCACTGCATCCTTTTCATAAATTGAAGCTGTACGATTCACTTTTTGAATCTGCTTTTGTCGTGGAAAGAAACATTTCCAATCCAAAGGCTGAAACTCCGGTTGACCATACAATTTCCATCTCGCCGACAAACAAAAGAAACTATAGCTTTTACCTTCGCCGCGAAGGCCGCCTTTGTCTTTGGGATCAATAAAACCGAATTTGACAAGGTCCTGTATGGCCTTGGAAAAAGTCGCCAGAGCAAATCCAAGCAACTTTGCTTCGTTATACGGAAATGAGAATTCGGTAGAAAGCCGATTGGGGTCGTTGTAAGCTATTTTAACTTTACCCAAGAAGTACGGTAATGCTTTAGACGCAGCGAAAGGCAATTTCTTATACGCTTCGTGATTTAGCATATTCCATGGCAATGGGACGAACGGCGGTAATTTTTTCAGTTTATTAACGACTTTTTTCCCACCACGCATAAATTACCTCGGCCTATTGCATGAACTTTCAAAACAGACAGGATTTTCTTTGCTCACGGCCTGTTTTTTTGACCTTAATGAAGCCATCTGCACCGTGCTTTTCCCTTTACCGGCACGTGCTGGATTTTTCCCGAAGCGAAAAGCATGGACTTTACAATCCACCGTTGAGCATTCTTTGACAAAGACCTTGCTTCCGCCCATACATTGAAGACAGAATTTTCTGATCAACTTTATTGATGGCCTGCCTTTGCCGAGCCTATAAGGATGAAAAGGGCAGATATGAAAGCCAGGAATCGAGCCGTCGCCATTGCAGGAAGCAATTTCTTTCCTATGGCCGCCAACACAAGCTAGGCATTGCGCTCTGATTGCTTCTTTTGGTGTTCTTTGTTTGTTCTTACTTTTTGTTTCCATACCGTGCCTCTATCCATTGCATTACGGCAGTTGGATCAAATCGGAGATATTTCCCAAGTTTTATACGAGG
>JAKIZI010000090.1:1341-3399 GCA_022708105.1 Bacteroidota bacterium | reverse complement strand
GAATTCCACTCAGAGGTTATCTCTGCCGTGTTGTGGCTTCGTGAATCAGAAATAGATATCGAATGTGTACGGTTAACGCCCTATTTTGATCAGAAGGGCGAACTTTTTATTAATCCCGAAATAATTATTCCACTTCCTGAAGCAAAGGATTACATCCAAAAGAAGGAAAGCAAACAAAAGGAACAAAAGCAACCTGGAAAAAGCTCATTTTCATTAGAAAGATCAAATCTTGAGCCAGGTGAGTTAAAGAATAAAATTATTGAATCACTGACAAGACCAAGCGACCTGACTCCTCGCTTCCGAGCTTTTTTGGAAATAATTATCCAAGAAGATAGAACCTATAATCGCGATGAAGTAAAACAAGGTCTGTATGAGGCTGGTGTTGGAAACGATATCGGCCAATCTGGTCGCTATCTTAGCAACATCTCTCAGTTTTTGACTAAAAAATCAAATCCCCATCTTCGACAGGCGATAGAATTTGAAACAGGTGGCACCCATGGTGAGACAAAGGACAATTATCATGTCATTTCCGAACATCGTAATCTGATTCATCAGGCTTTGGAAGAGACAGCAAAAGAAATAACAAAAGAACCGTTGGCCAACAAGTTGGTCCAGCCGACCTCGTAAACTCGGCGGCTGACCATGCCGTTATGCTTAAAAATTAGGAGGTAATAGAAATGACAGAACTTATTGCAGCACATCTTGGAGCATTATTGGGTGCCTTATTTATAACTTTTGTTCTGACTCGATTGATTTATTCCAGAGCGAAGAAAAAGACCGACCCGACTAAAGCAGCATTCATAGCATTCCTTGTTGTAACTGTAATCGTTTTTATTATTACAAGGCTAACTTCTCAGGAATTCTTAATATATATAATTTGTTTGGTGATATGGCTGACTATTGACATTATTCGTGCAAAGAGGTCTTCTGAAAGCTCTCATGATGAAGAAGTATTACCATCAAATATTGAGGCACCGCAGGTTTTTATGTGTCCACACTGTGGCGCAAAATATAACCCGAATGACTACCGCGAGGATGCATCAGAATGGTTTTGTTCAGAATGTCGTAAGCAATTACCAAAGAAATAGTAACCAATTGGATGGCTCTGGAACCACTTGACATTATAAATAATGAAGGAAGAATCAGATGAAACAAACTGACATTTTCAGAGATGCCGTATTGAAAAAAATTTCTCAAGGGAAGGAATATTTAAGATTCGGTGGCGTAACATTCATTATTGATAATAGAAAATACCATATCAAAGTCAAAACAGGCCAATTGAAAAAATATCCCTTCAACATAAACCCAACCGTTTTAGAAGCAGACTTTGAAGTCTATGTTTGTGGCAATGATAATCTATACTATTTGATTCCTATTACGTTGATAAAAGAAATGCACACCGACCCTTCCGCAATGCCAGATCACAGGTATTCGGGTTATACTGTAATTGATGTGCATCCTGGGAAGAACATAATAAAGTATGGAACAGGCGGAAAATTTATCAACATTGGAAAGTATCGTAATATAACAGCATAACAAAAACAATACACCCGATCGCTACGCTCCGGGTGATTTTTTCGTTCGCATGAATAAGGAATAAAAAATGGCAATACCAGATTTTCAATCTATTATGCTTCCCCTCCTTCAATTTTGTGCAGATTCAAAGGAGCACACAAATCGAGATGCAATAGATCATTTAGCAAGAGTATTTGATCTTTCAGAAGAAGAGCAAAAAGAACTTTTACCAAGTGGTCGGCAAGCAATATTCCACAATCGTGTAGCGTGGGCACGCGCATATATGAAAATGGCAAAACTTATTGAAAATACGCAACGGGGCGTGTTTCGTATTACCGCCAGGGGCAATGATGTTTTGCAGAAAAAGCCTCATAAAATTGACATCAGCTTTTTAATGCAATTCCCAGAATTCGCTGAACGTCGAAAAGCTGAACAGAATAAATTGAAAAAGAAAAAAGATGAATCAACAACATCAATTGAGGCACCAGATTCAAGTATTACACCTGAAGAACAAATTGAAGTTGCATATGAAAATCTGAAAGA
>JAKIZI010000090.1:0-1331 GCA_022708105.1 Bacteroidota bacterium | reverse complement strand
AAACATTATATCTTCTCAACTACATAGATGATGAGAGTTACCGCCGCCGAATATTGACCCAATTGAACCTGGGAGAAGGAAGACACGGTGTAGCTCGCGCAATTTGTCACGGTCAGCATGGTGAAATCCGCAAGAGATATCGCGAGGGGCAGGAGGATCAGCTCGGAGCCTTGGGATTAGTCACTAATGCACTTGTGTTGTGGAACACCACATACATGCAGGCGTCACTGGATCATTTGCGGCAGCAGTCATTTGAGATCAGAGAAGAGGATGAAGCCAGGCTATCCCCACTGCCTTATGCGCATGTCAATATGTTGGGACATTACTCGTTTGTTTTGGCTGAAAACGTCATGAAGGGAAAACTTAGGCCGTTAAATCGACCGGTAGAACTCATCGGTATTCCTTAGCGTACGTTTTCGTTCCATTGGACTTCAAACCCTCATCCCCTTCTTTCTTTGAAAAAGTAGTCGTAGAAGTGCTTGTGAAAATGGGCTATGGCGGTTCACGTAAAGACGCAGGTGAAGCTATCGGGAAAAGTGGAGATGAAGGCATTGATGGCATTATCAAAGAAGATCGTCTTGGCTTAGACATTATCTACATCCAAGCAAAAAAATGGGAAAACACGGTATCACGTCCAGAAATTCAAAAATTTGCAGGTGCTTTACAGGGCAAGAGAGCAAAGAAAGGCATTTTCATTACCACATCGGACTTTTCCCGTAGCTGTGAAGAATATGTGGCCGCAATAGATAGCAAGATTATTTTAATTGACGGTCAGCGCCTTGCCCAATTGATGATTGATTTTAATGTAGGAGTTACTACGGAAGCTATTTACGAACTTAAGCGTGTTGACGCGGATTATTTTGCTGAAGAATAAAAAATGCGAACACTTATAAGGGGTCTGTTCACGAAACGGAAAATATAGCACGCTAAGGTCGTAGCATTGCCTTAACTCTCATCACGAGTTCGCAGCGGTCGGAACCGTCCCTGCTCGACCAATCTGCTCTGTTGCCAAACGTAATCACCAGTCAAATTGTGGATTGCCGGTCTGTAGATACTCTGGCATATATGACAACTTGCTTTCCTGTCATTGCCCAATGATCCTCAGAAATGTTTCGGGGTTGACGATTCTTGTGTGCCGGTATGCTTCAAGATCTGTAAGATGGTGATCGCCCGAGATAATAAAATCTGCTTCGCCTTCAACCGCACAGGCAATAATGGCGTTGTCCGAGGGGTCGTTCTTCACCGCTTCCACGGTTATATTGCCCGGCACTGTTAAAGAAAGGTCTTCAAGGATTGAAAGGAATTCGTTGATGTCTTCCGGGGATATGTTT
>JAKIZI010000008.1 GCA_022708105.1 Bacteroidota bacterium | reverse complement strand
GTTTCATCCATCCAAAATGCTGAAATTGAAACATTTTTCGATTGATGTGTAAAGGCAAAAGGAACATCTTCATCCCCTGCACCCATCAAAAAATGCCCTGCAGGAACGTAAACCATTCCAAAGGGATCAATATCAATAAAGTCCGGACGATCTTGTACTCCGACCAATTGACCTTCTCCATTGTTCTTACATGATGTAATGAAAACAACTAATAGAGAAATTGCGAATACTAATGCTAACTTTTTCATATGCGATGGCTT
The DNA here is from genome assembly GCA_022708105.1 of Bacteroidota bacterium. GTDB lineage: Bacteria > Bacteroidota > Bacteroidia > Bacteroidales > WCHB1-69 > DUOL01. The sequence goes on along the minus strand of JAKIZI010000008.1, from coordinate 63,206 downwards.
TATATTTTTCAAAACGGAAATTATGCTCTTTTATTGTTAATATTGGTTCTTATAAATAGTTCTAGTTGAACCGTATCCGGAGAAGGTTTCTGTACGGAAAATATCAAAACAATAACGAAGCATTATTTCAATATCTCCGTAACTCCGATTCTTTGAATAACCTAACTTACTGGTAGTGAAACTATAAGCAAGTCCCATGTCAATGCCTTTTAAATAATTATTTGAGGAATTATAGAAAGGTCTTGCACCGAAAAGAACAGATACTGCATCTTGAATCCGGTAAGACAATCCTGTCCATAAAATATTATTGTACCGAGCCAATACCATTAAATCCCATTGAGCTGTTGCCAAGTCTGTCTTAATCATTGTTTGGGGTTCCAGTGTCCAGCTCGGATCTTGAGGAATTATCCATGTATATCCGCCATGAATGTATAAATGACGACTCATTTGCAAAATGTCTTTATTTCCCGATAACCGAATATTTTCGATTAATTGAGTTCCCGAAAGACCTGCATACCAATACTGTGATTTGTAATATAACCCAAAATTTACATCCATATCCAACCAAGATTCACCTCCTTGATTCATACTATTAATTAATGGGTCTTGTTGCTGTAATGGTCGAAGTTTTTTTACATCCAATTGTTGATTCAAAAATCCTACTTGTAAACCTATTCCCAATGTCCCGGTAGGGATATTTAATTTGTATGCATACCCGATTTTGGCGCCAATATTGTTGTAATATCCGATTTTATCTTTGATTAACGACACGCCGATACCCCCTCTTAATTTTCTTGAATAGGTTTCCAAATTAAATAAAATCTGCTGAGGAGAAGTGTTTTCCTTAGTGATATCTCCATTTTCATCTGTATATACATCCTGAAAACCGGCATATTGTTGTCTGAATATACCAGTAAAACAGAGCGTATTGTTCTGTTCTCCGGTAGCTCCTACATTATAATATATTAATGCCCACGGAAATAATGTAAATTGCGCATCTTGTTGTGCACGAACCCCCAGCCATCCCATCAGCATAATTAAAAATATCGTAATGTTTTTTTTCATTTTATATCTATTAAGTTATTACACCTATTTGCCGTTATTCAATGCCATTCAGTTTCATCTAAATACAATGTTATTCTTACAATACTTTAATTCCTTTATACTTTTATTTAGAATAAATGTTACATAATTATACAAATAAAATACTGCATTTTTTTAAGCCCCCAAAAATACGATTTTTTTTTATTTCAATTCGTTTTTTATTAAAAACTATCCTTTTTGTTTTGAACAATTTTCAACAAATTATAGAATATTTTATTTAAACTATTATTAAATAGATATTTAAATAGTTAATTTGGAATAATTATAAATTTTAAAAATGTGCACGCATTTGTATGCTTCCGCTATGAATGGTTCGGTTTCCTTCAGATGCACGTCCCTCATATTGGAAATCAATTTCTAAGAACTTTCCAATGTATGACTGATAAGCAAGTCTCCAATGTAAATTCTTTCCATTTTGAAGTCCTTCCAACATTTCATAAGCCAAACTATTATTTTCGGATTCATTATAAATAATGTACATATAGCGAATTTGCGCCATGATATTTCCGCGTTCAGGCATTCGAAAAGTCGTATTAAATTCGATTTGATGCTTTTTCACTTTGTCGGTAGAGGTAATATTATTTTTTTGCTGATATTGATAAATGAGCGTGAAAAAGAGTTTGGAACGAAGTTGAATTAAAATACTATTGTTGATTTGGTGTGATTCGATTCTATAATTTCTTGATTCAAAAAATTCTGATTGGTTACTTTTAAGGGCATGCGTGTATTGGGAGGAGATGTTCACGGTACGATGAGGATTTCCAGTAATTACGATTTCTTCCGTATTCAGTTGATTGCGTTCAAATCCATAATACAATAAATTTTTCATCTGATTTCTTTGAATGATAAAATCAATTCCGAAATAAGAATCGTATTGATTAAATGAAAAAGTGTTTTTAAAGTTGAGATTTTGGTTGATTAATAATGAGTCTTCAATATTAAAATTGAAAGGATTGAAAGCATTGAAGCTATTTTGAATTGTATTTTTTTGAGATACTCTTAAAGTGGTTAAGTTGGAGAATTGGGATAGAAACTTTCGAAAGTGTGTTTTATTGCGCCAGACAGCTCCGGGATATAAGCCGATGGTTTGTGCAAACTGGTTGTTATAGGTGTTGATATAATCATTGCCGGTAAGGATTATTTTTACATAGTTGGCTTCATCCCGAAATACGGCTATTTCAAATTCGTTGAGTTCTTCTATTCCGTTTCCGTTATAATCAATCCAAATATGCGTGCCTTGTCCGTCCAATACTTTTAGAAAACGATAAGTTCTTTTTTGTTCCAGTCCACTTCCTGCTTCGTAAAAAGTTGTCAATGTGAGCGCATTTTTAAAGAATTTTCCGGAATATTCAAGACTGCCAATAAAGTGGTTTTCACGGTGAAATTTTGATTTTGAGTCTTTTAGAGCGGTATTTCTATAAGTGGCATTACCTCGAAAACGCTGATTCTTGATTTTGGTTATTTCAAATGAACTTTGAGCTTCATTAATGATAGAATGTAATGTCAATGCAGTCGCTTCGTTTGTCGTATGCTCGATTCTGTTTTTATAACTTATTTGATAGATATAATTACTGTTGTTACTATTTTTTAAGTAGAATTTAAGGTCATTAAAAGCATAGCTGTTTGGACGTAAAGTGCTATTTTCTTGAAGACGGAAGAGATTGTATTCCAAATTTTCCTTAATTCCGATTTCAATATGTTTGAACTCTTTAGCAAATGTATTATCTGTATTGACGAAGTGGGTACGTTGTATTTCATCTTCCGAATAGAGATAGGAGGATTTTGTGTAAAATAGGAAGCCCTTGTATTTTGTTGATGATTCGAATTCATTGCGAAGCACATTTAATTCGGGATTTCTTGAAAAATAGTTGATTTGATAGTTGATTTTTCCAATATCAATCTGGCTGAGTTCGCTGGAAAATTGTAGCATGTGTTCGGACTTATTTTCCGAATAATCTTCTTCTAAGTTATAAATCCTACTGAATTCTATGGGACGGAATGTTTCGATGGATCGGAAGTTTTTATGAATAAATTCGTAATCAAGTATGTTTTGCCATAGCCACTTATGATTTTTCTTTGTCAGTAATTCTTTCTTAAACAGGTAGTTGATTTTTCCGGAAAATCCTACATTGTGTTCGTCATCTTTATCAGAGAAAGTGTTTTGATCGTAATTAGAAAGGGCAATCTCTGCTTGAATTTTGCTGTGGTCAGAGAGTTTCATTTCGGCTCCGATGGTTCCCATTTGTACCAAACGTGGGGTCGCCAGCAATATTACGGGCTCATAGTTTCCTTGCGGCACTCCTTCAATAGGGGCTACCCATTGAAAAACTCGTCCATTTGCCTCAGCAACTGAAAGAATGTAATTCCCTTTATTATTTCCCATATAGCTGAAACGTATTCGATAGCAGATATCATTTTTGTTTGTTGTGCGAACATAAATTGAAGTATAGTTAATTCCTGCTACAATGGTGTCCATTTTCTTGTATAAAACTTCATTGTTATTATAGGGAACACTATCAGCTCCAAGATAAAATGCTTCCGAAATGTTGTTCCCAATTGTAGAAAGATATTTCATTTGGTCGAGTGTTAGCTCGGGTTGTATGGAACGATTTTTTAGGTCTTGTTCATGGTAAAAATTGACATTAAGTTTTAGTTTGTTTATGCGTTCATGATTAAATGAGTTATACGAAAAGAGCGAATATCTTGAATAGGCGTTGTCGCTGTATTCAAACTCTACTATAATTCGTTTTTCTGTTGTAATGAGTTGGCGTGATGAAAAGGTGATTTCTCCTGTATTGTAGTCAATCGAGTAATCATTTTCCCTTCCTCGCGTCATGAGTTGCCCATCAATATATACTCTTTCGCTTCCGGCAATAATCATAATTTGGATTTCGTTTTGATTGCCCCTCAGTTGGTAAGGACCTTGAATTCCTTGCATCGGGGTGAGCGTATTTCGAGCAAATTTCCCCTTATTTATTCCTCCTCCTATGACATTGGTTAGATGATTTATCGAATCTAATTGTACAGAAGAAGTGAAGGTCATTCCCAACACATTTTTATTTACTTTAAGAAAATAGTTATCGGGAGAATGGATTTCAATATCTCCTGCATTCAGTGAGAATTGATTTTTATAATTTAGTTGAATAAATATTTTATTGAAATCCTGAATGATTCTTGTGTTTCCTTCCGGTTGTATTGGGATATTTTTATCAGTAATATTTGCGATGATGTTTAAGTCTTCGGAAAGTTGTCCGGAGAGTTGTAAATTAAGTGAAGAATTTAGAGCAAAATCTTGATTGTTTCCAATAGAGAGTCCTCGTGCAATTGAACCGCTGCTTTGCAGCGTGGGGTCGTATAGAAAAGCGGATATTCCTTCTTTAGAAGGAGCAATGACATAAGGGGCATAATGTTCTGATTTGGGTGAAATGAGTGAAATTGATTTATGAGATAGTTGTTTTGAAAAATTAAACTCAAATACTCGGTATGAGTAGTTCAATTCTTTTCCAAGATAAACTGAATCATACAGAAATAGGGTTGAGGAGATATAATTGATTGAATAAGCTGAAGAGTCTAGTTCTTCCAAATGGAAAGAACCCGGTACCAATGAGAGAGAATCCAAAACTGTAGTTTGTGTGTGCAGGACAATCCTTCCGAATCTTAAATTGGATGATGATTGTGTATGCCCTGTAAGAAACAGTCCACATAAAAAAAAGAAAAGCAGCACTCTGTTCACCATCAATTTTGCGTAATATTAATATAGTATAACGCAAAAATATCAATTTTATGAAAGGAATTAGGAAAAAGAGAAGATTTCCCAAAACCTTTTTTGAAAAAAAGTGAAAAAGGAATTGATTTTTTTGTATTTTTGCACCCGGAAATGAGGCGGGGTAGCTCAGTTGGTTAGAGCGTCGGATTCATAACCCGGAGGTCACGAGTTCAACTCTCGTTCCCGCCACAAAAACGGAGTGTTTATAAGACATCTCCGTTTTTTTTGTTTTAAGAATCATATTTCTTTTTATTGCTGTCCGGGAAAATAAGTGCCGAGAAAATAATGTACGCCTCGAGGAAGGTTTTCAACTAAAAGTTTCTAAAAGAATTTAGCAAAAAAACAAAATTGTGTACTTGATTATCAAGGACTTTTGATTGGTTGTTGATAGTTTTTATTTTTTTCCGGATACCAATAATTTATTTTAGATTTATTGGGGGCTCGTAAACTTCATATTTAAAGTCCGATGTTGCAGTTTATGAGCTTCCACTTGCATCCCCACCTCTATTTTGCTTAGGGAATCGTAATGGTGCAGCACACGGAACAACATGACCACAAGATGGGATATGAATCAAAAATGATAATTAGCCACTATAATATATCAGCGATCTTTCCGTTATCTTACGTAAACATAACTTCTATGGCTAAATCTAAACAACTCATTAAAGCAGAAGAGATTTTCAACTCCATCAGTCATGGTATCGGGATTGCCATTGCAGCTGCATGTACATCTTTATTAATTGTTTACGCTTGCTTCGCCCATGATGTTTGGGCAATTGTCAGTTTCAGCGTCTTCGGTTTCAGCATGATTTTGCTCTATTCGGCTTCTACGCTCTTTCACAGCAGCCGGAAAATCAGAAAAAAAGCACGGTTGAATCTTTGGGATCATTCCATGATATACCTTCTGATTGCAGGAAGTTACACCCCCATAAGTTTGGTTGTACTTCGTGGTCCCCTCGGCTGGGTGCTTTTTGGCATTATTTGGACTCTGGCCATTATCGGAATTGTGTACAAATTTGTGTTCTACAGAGGGAAACGCTCCGAAAGACGCCTGTCCGCAATTCTATATGTTTGTATGGGATGGATTGTTCTTATTGCGATTGTTCCCCTCATTAAACAAGCTCCTGCTATTTCCCTTTGGTTCCTTCTCGCCGGAGGTCTCAGCTACTCGTCAGGAGTTGTATTTTATATCATAAAGAAAATTCCTTTCGGACATGGACTCTTCCACCTAACTATATTAGGCGGTACTATTTGTCACTTTTTTGCTTTTCTTTTTCTGGTAATTTAATATCCTGAAATAACTTTCATATTTTTTTGTATTTTTGTCGCTTAATTGATATACGATTATGACAAAATTGGCGATTGTCATTTTGAATTGGAATGGACGACAGTTTCTCGAAAAATTTCTGCCCATCTTATTGAATCATATTCCCGACTATGCGGAAGTTATTATTGCGGATAATAATTCCACAGACGATTCTATCGTTTTTTTGGAAGAAAATCATCCCGGTCTGAGATTGATTCGCAATAAAGAAAACGGAGGATTCTCCAAAGGCTACAACGATGCGTTGCGGCAAGTGGAGGCAACCTATTATTGTTTGCTCAATTCCGACATAGAAGTACCCCCATTCTGGGTAGAACCGATCATAGAGATGATGGATGCCGACCCCCGGATTGCTGTGGTACAACCCAAAATTCTGGCCTATCATGACCGAACCCGCTTCGAGTACGCCGGTGCTGCCGGAGGATTTATGGATAAATTAGGATATCCCTTTTGCCGTGGCCGTTTATTCAATACCCTCGAAGAGGATAAAGGACAATATGATCAACCGATGGAAATCTTCTGGGCTACCGGTGCCGCCATGTTTGTCAGAAGCAATATTTACCGCCAACTCGGTGGTCTCGATGAGGACTTCTTTGCCCACATGGAAGAGATTGACTTCTCATGGAGAGTCAAAAACCAAGGATACAAAGTAATGTGCCAGCCCCAATCAACAGTATATCACATCGGTGGTGGAACGCTCCCCAAAAATAATGCATTTAAAACTTTTCTCAATTTTAGAAATAATCTCTTTCTGCTGCTCAAAAATCTACCGAAAAATCGCATTGCACTGACTTTCTTTCTGCGGTTTTTTATGGACAACTTAGCCGCTGTGGTGTTTGCGCTTCAGGGAAATAAAAAAGATTTTATTGCTGTTTATAAAGCATGGTTCGCTTTTTTGACTCAATACAAAAAAATAAAACAAAAAAGAACCGGAGGTTCCCACTACGCATATAAATCTTTATATCCCCATTCAATCGTCTTTTATTATCATTTGATGCACCAAAAATATTTTGATGGAAAACAATTACATAAACATTAATAATTCATTGATATAGGTATGGAAATTTGGAATTTGTTTTATGATTATTTCTTGATTGCAATGGCTGTTTTTGCCGGCATTGTGTTTATTCTTTTGCAATTTGTAACCGTTCCCTACGGTATGACCTTTCATAATCGCTGGGGCATTTCCGTGAGAAGCAATCTCGGTTGGATGATTATGGAACTACCTGTTTTTCTTACCATGTTTCTCATTTACTTGTTCTCTTTGGCTTACAACATCAAACCTTTCAACTTTGTCACCTTTTCAATTTTTGTTCTTTTTCAACTGCATTACTTGCAACGCTCCTTCATATTTCCCATGCTTATGCGTGGTACCAGCAAAATGCCTGTCTCGATCATTGCCACCGGTTTCTTTTTCAATACCTGCAACGCCTTCATGCAAGGGGGATGGCTTTTCTGTTTTTCCCCGGTCGACCAATATCCTATAAGTTGGTTTTGGTCCCCGCAGTTCATCATCGGAACCATACTTTTCTTCATCGGAATGATAGTCAATATGCATGCTGACAGAATCATTCGAAAATTACGCAAAAACGACCAAGACAATAATTACTATATTCCTAAAGGCTGGCCGTTCAAATACATCAGTTCCGCAAACTATTTCGGCGAATTAATCGAATGGCTCGGCTTTGCCATCCTCTCATGGTCTTTTGCGGGAGTGGTCTTCTTCTTATGGAGTTTTGCCAACATCGTGCCCCGTTCCAAAGAGGTTTATGAGCGCTACACCCAATTTTTTGGCGACGATTTCAAAAAATTAAATCGCTATAAGATTTTCCCTTTCATCTATTAATTATTTAGGATTTTCTTCTGAATTTTTATTTGGGCGTGTCGGCTACGCCGTCGGTATCTGGTTTAAGTTCCTCTTTTTTCCGTTAAACCATATTTATTTTATTGTATATTTGCCAAATCTTAATCTGATAAAAGTTATAAAGTTATTAATTTTAAAAATATTCATTATGAACAAAGAATTATCAAAATTGTATCCTTCTCCGTTGTGGGAAAATTTCGCTCGTATATGCTCCATCCCACATCCCTCGAAACACGAAGCACAAATTATCGAATGGTTGAAAAAATGGGCAATTGATCATAAAGTTGACTATGTCATCGATAAAACCGGAAATATGATTTTTAGAAAACCTGCAACTCGGGGAATGGAAAATCGTATGCCTGTTATTTTGCAAGGACATATCGATATGGTGCCGCAAGCCAATAGCGACAAAAAACATGATTTTACCAAAGATCCCATCGAACCTATTATTGGGCAAGACGGATGGATTAGAGCCAACGGAACCACCCTCGGTGCCGATAACGGAATCGGTTGCGCCGCCGCAATGGCTGTCCTTACGGATACTCAAATTGCACACGGACCCATCGAAGTTTTGGTTACCATCGACGAAGAAACCGGCATGACCGGTGCTTTCGGATTAGAAAAAGGCATCATCAAAGGAGATATTCTGATGAATTTGGATTCTGAAGATGAAGGTGAATTGTACGTGGGCTGCGCTGGCGGATTAGATGCTTCTTTAGAACTTGACTATCAGTTGGAAGCAACTCCGAAGCAAATGAAAGGACTTCAAATTGTATTGACCGGCTTACGTGGCGGCCATTCGGGAATGGATATCAACTTAGGTCGCGGAAATGCCAATAAATTGATGGCACGTCTGCTGAAAAAGGTGATGTCTCAATTCGGTGTCAGATTGGCAACTTTAGAAGGCGGCAATATGCGCAATGCCATCCCTCGTGAAGCTGTAGCAACCGCTGTTGTGCCCGAAAATAAATACACTCAATTGATGGAATATGTAAAAACTTTTACTCAAACCATTCAAAAAGAGTTGTCGGTAACCGAACCCGGACTTGTGGTGAAGGTGCTTGATGCCCCGCTTCCGGAAAAGGTAATTGCACAAAAAGATGCCGTAACCTGTGTGAATGTAATTTTTGCACTTCCCAACGGAGCCATGAGAATGAGCGATTCTATGCCTGACCTCGTAGAAACCTCCAATAATCTCGCCATTGTGAAAACCGAAAACGGAACCTTGAAGATTTACTGCTTGATGAGAAGTTCTGTTGACTCTGCCAAAGAAGCGCTAAGTGATAAAATGAGTGCCATTGCAGAACTGGCATCCGCACGAATTAAACTTTCAGGCGGCTATCCGGGATGGAAACCCAATATTGAATCTCCGATTTTAAAAACCATGAAGAAAGTCTATGCCGATAAATATGGAAAAGAACCTGCCATCAAAGCAATTCATGCCGGTTTGGAATGTGGTTTGTTCGGTGCTACTTATCCTCATTGGGATATGATCTCCTTCGGACCGACCATCAGACATCCCCATTCCCCGGACGAAAAAGTAAATATCGAAAGTGTAGGAAAATTTTGGGATTTCCTTGTAGAAACCCTCAAAAATATTCCCGTTAAAAAATAAGAACATTATTAAATTACCCATCATGACGGATAAAAAAGAGATTGTCGAAAATTGGTTGCCGCGTTATACGGGTGTTCCGTTGAAAGAGTTTGGAGAGTATGTTCTGTTGACCAATTTTAAAGATTATGTCCAAAATTTCTCGGAAATTATGGAAACCCCGGTTCGGGGAACCACCTATCCGATGCAAAGTGCAACCAAAGACAATATTTCTATTATCAATTTTTCGATGGGAAGTCCTATGGCTGCTACGGTAATGGATTTGCTTTCGGCAATTATGCCACGAGCTGTCCTTTTTCTCGGAAAGACCGGCAGCTTAAAATCCTATATCGGCTTAGGGGAGCTCCTGCTCCCCATTGCCGCTATTCGTGGCGAGGGAACGTCCAACGACTATTTTCCGACAGAAGTACCGGCGCTCCCTGCTTTTAACTTACAAAAAGCAATCTCTTCTACCATTCGTGATTACGGCAAAGAATATTGGACCGGTACCGTGTACACCACCAACAGACGCGTTTGGGAACACGATGAAGATTTTAAATCTTATCTGCGTACCATTCGCGCCACCGCAGTGGATATGGAAACCGCAACGCTCTTTTCGGTAGGTTTTTTCAACCGAATTCCGACCGGAGCCCTGCTGATGGTCTCCGACCAACCCATGCTGCCCGATGGCATCAAAACAGAAAAAAGTGATAAAGAGGTAAGCCGTAAATATTCAGAAATGCACCTACGGGTTGGAATTGATTCTTTAAGACAGTTGATAAATAAAGGACTGACTGTTAAGCATCTTCGATTTGACTATTACTAAATCGGATAAATATCGAAATTATATTTACTATTGGCATCTTTTTAAAACGACAGCGGCGAAGTATAAGTGGATGCTGAATATAATGAACAAAGGATGCTTTGCAGGCTATTGGGTGGGGTGGGTGTAACACACTTTTTGGGACACTACCGAAAAATTCTGTTTTGACTAGCAAAATTAGGATTTCTGCATGCGAATGAAGATGAAGAGTAAGACGGTGAAACCCCAAAGGGAAGAACCTCCGTAACTGAGGAACGGCAGGGGAATTCCGATAATAGGAACCAATCCGATGGTCATACCGATATTGATGATAAAGTGGAAAAATATGATGGAAGCAACGCCATAGCCGTAGTATCGCACAAAGGAATTTCGGTGTCGTTCGGCAAGAAAAAGAATTCGATAGATGAGGAAGGAGAAGAGCAGTAAGATGGTAATGCTACCGAGGAATCCGAACTCTTCGCCGATAGAACAGAAGATAAAATCAGTGCTTTGTTCGGGGACGAAATTCAATTTTGTTTGTGTTCCTTTGAGGTAGCCTTTCCCCCAGAAACCACCGGAACCAATGGCGATTTTAGATTGATTGAGGTTGAAATCGGCACCCTGCGGGTCGGAGGTCTGCCCTAACATGGTGCTGATCCTCATTTTTTGATGTGGCTGCAGGATTTTGTCGTATAGTAAATTGGCGGAGAAAATGAAGATGACCGCAGAGGCGTATATAATTCCGTTTCGGATGAGTTTCTTTTTGAATTTTCGTTGGATAATCCAAAAAATAATGAAAATCGTTGTTACGATGGCCAAGGCATAGATTTCGTTGAGGCAGAAAGAGAGAATGAAGAGCACTATTGCAGCCGCACCGATAAGAAGTATATTACCGCTCATTCCTTCGCGGTAGAAGAGGAGGATGAAAGAGAGGAACACGAGGGCGGAACCGGTGTCTTTTTGGGCAATGATGATGCCGATAGGAATGAGAATGAAGAAGAAGGCTATGAGCCATAAGTACCGTTTTTGGAACTTGGTTTTTCCTTCGTTGAACAGTTTGGCGAGGGCAAGAGCAGTGGCAAATTTGGCAAATTCGGTGGGCTGTATGCTGTAGCTTCCGATTTTTATCCAAGCTTTTGCTCCGGCAATTTCGGTGCCGACGAAAAGCACGATAATCATTAGCAAAATGGCCGCAATGTAAATATAATAAGCCAAGTGTTGAAAAATTCGATTATCCAGTATCAAAATAACAATGGCGAGGATGACGGAGGTGCCAATCCAGATGATTTGTTTTCCGTAAAGTGTTTGCAAATTGAAGATATTGACCGATTCGCCGTTCGGAATGTGTGAGGAGGAGAAGATGGCCAACCATCCAATCAGCATTAAAATAATGTAGATGGTAACCAGTTGGACATCAAATCCTTTTGATATGGAATTAACATTATCTCTATACATAATCAAGGCGAGGATGGGTTAAGTTTATCTTCCAGTTCTTTTTTCTTTGCATCGTCTTTGAGGTAGTATTCAACAATGGCACTGGCAATAGGGGCAGCGACAGCGCCACCGCCTCCGGCATTTTCCACCAAGACAAAGATGGCAATTTTCGGTTCATCTAAGGGCGCAAATCCGGCAAATACGGCGTGGTCCATTCCGTGTGGATTTTGAGCGGTTCCGGTTTTGCCGGCCATGGGAATTCCCTCTATTTTAGAACGTCTCGCAGTGCCGGCCACCATCACTTGCTCCATTCCTTTGATTACAGGTTCAAAATATCGGGCATCAATACCGCAATAATATTTCTCAAGATAACGGTCATTCGGAGTTGATTTGTTGCCGATAGCCTTAATGACATGTGGTTTGATATAATATCCCCTGTTGGCAATGATAGCCATTAAGTTGGCCATCTGAATTGGGGTAGTGGCAACTTCTCCCTGTCCGATTCCCATGGAAATGACGGTGTTGGCATTCCAATGTTTTCGGTATTGCTTGTCAAAGTACTCCACACTCGGAATAATTCCTTTGGTTTCGTAAGGAAGATCACTTTCAAATTTCCGTCCGAATCCTAAATCGTTGATATAGTTTTTCCATGCTTGATAACCTTCTTGAATGGTGTTGTATTTGCTTCGGTTGGAGAGGATGTTGTAGAATACTCTGCAGAAATAGTTATTGCAAGAGACCTGAATGGCAGAGATGAGGTTAACGGTTCCGGTGTGGTAACATTTAACGGTAAGTCCGCCGACTTTATAGCCGTGTGGACAAAAATAGGAGGAAGAAGGGGTGATGACGCCTTCCTGAAGGGCAATGAGTGCATTGGCCAATTTGAACGTAGAACCGGGGGGATACATGGCCATCAACGCTCTGTTGAAAAGAGGATTGTTTTTCTTGTCGTTGAGTAATATTTTGTAGTTATTTCCGCGTGATTTCCCTACTAAAAGGTTTGGATCGTAGCCGGGACTGGAGACGATACATAAGATCTCTCCGGTGGCCGGTTCGATGGCGACAATGCTGCCACTGTGGTTTTGTAATAGTTTTTCTGCATAGATTTGTAAACGCATGTCAAGAGAACTCCATAAATCGGTTCCTGACTTAGGCAGTTTATCATATTTTCCGTCATCATAACTTCCACGTTCACGGTTGTGTACATCTACGAGGACAACACGTTTCCCTTTAACTCCTCTCAATTCGGGCTCGTAAGCTTTTTCAATGCCGCTGATGCCGATATAGTCCCCAAGTTGATAATAGGGGTCGTTTTCCAATATTTTATCATTGACTTCTCCTACATAGCCGAGAATATGTGCTGCAATAGGAAAAGGGTAGGAACGCAACGTTCGATTCTGAACGAAAAATCCCGGAAATTTATGCAGTTTTTCTTGGACATATCCGTAATCTTCCTTGGACATCTGTTGTTCAAAAATAGAGGGAATTAACTTAGAGTACTTTTCGGCTTTTGAAATACGTTCTAAAAGTATCTCTTTGGGAATATCCAATATACGACAAAGGTCGGTAGTATCAAATTGACGCAATTCATTGGGCACAATCATCAGGTCGTAGGCTGCTTCGTTGTAAACCAATAGCGAATCATTGCGGTCGTATATAAGTCCGCGTTCCGGATGTTCAGTGATTTGACGCAGTGCGTTGCGTTCCGCATAGACTTTGTAGGAGTCATCAATCACTTGAAGATGAAAAAGCCGGATCAGATATATCAATACCAATATACCTAAAATAGCAAGAATCAGATAGTATCTTTGTTGTACTTGTTGGTTCATTACTTTTCTCTGTGGCTAAGCACGATAATCCAATCTTGTAAAATTGCTGCAGCGCTCTCTGAAATATTTGTAAGATTTCTAAGATTATTAAGGGCGTTGTCAACATACTGACCAATAAGTTCTTCTGTTTTTTCTTTGACATTAAGCTCTTCATACAATTGCTTCACTGCGGTGAACTTGTGCTCAAAATTGTCTTCTGCCGCGGAGAAACAGTAGCGGAGTCTTGCTAATTGTTCCGGCGATGCATCTTCCATAGCCCGTAGCAACAAGTATGTTTTTTTATTTTCTTTGATATCTCCTCCATTGATTTTTCCAAACAGATGGTCATCGGCATATACATCCAACAGGTCATCTTTCAACTGAAAAGCCATTCCCAAATTGATGCCAAGGTCATAAATCAATTCTTTGTTCCTTTCGGAAGTTTCAGCCAGAATGGCACCTGCTTTAAGGCATCCCGCCAACATGACCGCAGTTTTTAATCGTATCATGTTTAAATAATCGGGAATAGTTACCGAATCAATATTTTCAAAATCGAGATCGTATTGCTGTCCTTCGCAAATCTCGATGGATGTTTGTGATAAAAGCAAGGAAAGATCCAACACGATATCTTTTTCACAAGGTGTTTTGAGAATGGTTTGCAAGGCAAGAGTAGCAAGTGCATCTCCTGAAAGGATGGCAATATTGGTATTCCATTTTTGATATACTGTCGGTTTTCCTCTCCGGAGGGGGGCTTTATCCATAATGTCGTCATGGATAAGGGTGAAGTTGTGGAGTAACTCAAAAGCAGCTGCCGGATAAAGTGCACATTCCTTGTCCCCGCCGAAAAGTTCCGTGCCGAGATAGACCATTTGCGGACGGAGTCTTTTTCCCTGTTGCGATAAAATGTATTCAATCGGAATATAAAGATTCACAGGATCTTTGTCTGCGGTGATGTTTTTTAAAAAGGTATTCAGCTGTTCCAAATTGTTTATATTGAAGGTTGTGTCTATTCTTCTGTTTCTATTTATAAGTTGCAAAAATAAGAAAAAATCTTGGAAAATTCGCCTTCGATTCAGAACAATAATAAACTTCTTATTTTCTTTGCAAATTAATAAAAGTCTTGATTATAAATATTTTAATAAAAAATCGTGTATTGTTTTATTCCTCAGAAACGCTCTTGTTGTGGAAACGCTATCCCTAAAGTTAGGGATATTCCGTGCAAATTTACTTTATATGAGGGATTGTAGAGAAAATAGATGCATCGTAATTTTGCAACCGAAATCTTGATTTAATATAATCAAAGAAGGAGTATGAGTTTTTTATATCGCATGATGTTTTCTATAAATACAAAATCTTTTCGGATGGACTTCTATTTAAAGAAGGATATTGCCGTTTATCGAAAAGTAGGATCTCGCATTTTGCTTCTTACTTATTTTTGGCGTATATAATTATTAATAAATCTAAATAAAAATCTAAAAATGAAGAAAGTTATCTTAAGTTTAATGTTCATTGTATTTGCAACAATACTATCATCATGGGCGCAAAAGAAAAGTGATGCACACATTACGGGCCATATTTTACATGCTGTTACCCAAGAGCACTTGCCTTATATCAACATTGTGTTGGAAGGGACAACCATCAGCACGGTAACAGATGCTTCCGGGCACTACGTGTTACGAAATCTGCCCCTCGGGGATGCGACAATTCGTGTCTTTGCAATGGGCTATACGACGCAAACGAAAGAAATATCTCTCAAAGCGGGTGAAACCATTGAAGTAAACTTTTTATTGGAAGAAGATGTCATTATGTTGGACAATGTGGTAATATCAGCAAATAAGAATGAAACCGACCGAAAACATGCACCGACGATTGTGAATGTACTTACCCCTAAAGTCTTTGAGCAGACGCAGGCGTCGTGTTTGGCCGATGGATTGAGTTTTCAACCAGGCTTGAGATTGGAGAGTAATTGTCAGAATTGCGGTTTTCAGCAAGTGCGTATCAATGGATTGGAAGGAACTTATTCCCAGATTTTGATTGATAGTCGTGCGGTAACGAGTGCGTTGGCAGGAGTCTACGGATTAGAGCAAATTCCGGTGAATATGATTGAGAGGGTAGAGATTGTGCGGGGGGGCGGCTCTGCCATTTTCGGTTCCAATGCCGTCGCTGGAACCATTAATATCATTACCAAAGAACCTGTTTTAAATAGTGTTTCTATTTCAAATACTACCGGATTGATCGGATTAAAAACAATAGATAATAATACCAATTTGAATGCAACTGTGGTTTCGACCAACAATAAAGCCGGGCTTACTCTTTTTGGCTCTGCACGACAAAGAGGGGCTTACGATGCCAACGAGGATGGATTTTCGGAAATAGGAAAAATAAATGCAAAAAATATCGGCTTTCGTGGCTATCTCAGGACTTCAAACATCTCAAAATTATCCCTCGAATATCATTTGATTAATGAATTTCGCAGAGGAGGAAATAAATTTGATTTGTTGCCCCATGAAACAGACATTACAGAACAAACCGAGCATGATATTCATTCAGGTTCAGTAAAATATGATATTTACTTAAAGGGAACAAAGCATGCATTACAAGCGTATTCATCCTTTCAGCATATTGCGAGAGACAGTTATTACGGAGCGGGAAAAGATCCCAATGCATACGGAAATACTACTGATCTTGCTTCTGTCTTAGGAGTTCAATATGTGTTGAATATGAACAAGTTTCTCTTTCTGCCCGCAACCCTTACAACAGGCGTTGAATATAATTATAATATTTTGAAAGATAATATGATGGGCTATGGGCGTAAATTGGAACAAGCAATCTCAATATATAGTGCATTTTTACAAAATGAATGGAAAAATAAGAATTGGACAATTCTCTTGGGGGCACGCTTGGATGCACATAATTTGATTAAAAATCCCATTCTGAGTCCTCGGGCCAATATCCGATATTCTCCCATTGAAGGTTTGGCATTGCGTCTGGGGTATGCTTCCGGATTCAGAGCACCGCAAGCGTTTGATGAAGACCTTCATATAACCGCGGTAGGTGGCGAAGTGACTTTTATTGAGCTGGATCCGGAATTGCAGGTGGAACGCTCCAATAGTCTTAATTTTTCAGTAGAGTGGAGTAAAAAATGGACGCAAACAGCGGTCTCCTTCTTGGCCGAAGGGTTTTATACCGACCTGAATCATGTTTTTATCCTTGAGGAAAATGGGCGTGACAACTCAGGTAATTTAAGACTATTAAGAACCAATGGCTCAGGTGCCGTGGTGGCTGGAATAAACTTAGAGGGCAGAATAATACCAATCAAACCTTTGGAAATACAAATGGGCTTTACTTGGCAGCAGAGTTTATATAAAAAACCCGAAATATGGAGCCCGGAAGTGCCCGCACAACGAAAAATGTTCCGCTCCCCCGATACCTATGGTTTTGTGACTGCAGTATATTCGCCGTTGAAGAATCTGGATCTTTCTCTTTCGGCCGTATATACCGGAAAAATGCTTCTTCAGCACTTTGCAGGTTATGCTCCAACAGACAGAGAAGAGACTTCTCCGGAATTTTTTGATATGGGATTGAAAGTCGCTTACGATATTAAAATGAAAGAAAATATTATATTGCAAATTAATGTAGGAATAAAGAATATTTTGAATAGTTATCAGCACGATTTCGACCAAGGAGAATTTAGAGATGCCGGATATATCTATGGTCCCACTTTGCCTAGAAGCGTTTATATCGGGGTTAAATTTAGTATTTGAAAGGAAAACGTTTTTTGTTTTTCCCGATTATTTTTCGCAATTCTTTTTTTCTTTAATCCACAAATTAAAAAATCTTAATTCTTGAGCATATTTATATATAAAAGAATAATTGTTCGGAGGAAAATATTATATTTGCAAAACTTTAATTAATTAGATTGAAACTTTGTAAAAAATTAATAGATAGTGTATTATGAGTAGAGAAGAGGTAGTTAAGATTGTCAATGATTTTTTAATTAATGAAATTGAGATTGACGAAGAACTGATTAAAGAAGAGGCATTATTGAAAGACGATTTAGGAATTGACAGTTTGGACTTTGTGGATATTGTGGTTATTGTAGAACGTCATTTTCATTTCAAAATCAAAGCGGAAGAGATGAAAGATATCCGTTCATTGGCTCAATTTTACGATTATATTTTGTCAAAGGTAGCGACTAATACGGATGTCAAAGGCTAATAGACCATGGCAGGGAAGAACAGAAGGAGGTGATTTTGGTTTACGCTTCTTGTTGTGGTTTCTAAAATACGTCAACCTTCATGTGGGGTATTGTTTTGTAGCAACCTCTATTCCTTTTTATCTTATTTTTAGGCGCAAGGCAAGAAACGAAATCTATAATTTTTTTCGCTATAAAATGGGTTTTTCGCCATGGACAGCTGCTAAATCAACTATTAAACAGCACTATCGCTTCGGGCAGGTTTTGATGGACAAACTTACCGTATTAGCTCGCGGAAAGGCAGATTTTAAGGTTTTTATTGACGGAGAAGAACTCTTCAATCAGCTTATTGACAGCGACGAAGGGTTTGTGATTACCGGTGCGCATGTGGGAAATTTTGAACTGGCAGGTTATTTGTTGAAGCAAGATAAAAAAAAGATCTATTCTGTTATTTTCGGTGGTGAAGAGCCTGTTCTTCAACAGTATCGATTCAAGCAATTTGAACATTCCAACGGAATAATGATTCCCATTCGGGAAGATATGTCCCATCTCTTTCAAATTAATGCTGCCCTCGATCGTGGCGACATTGTGAGCATGCCCGCTGATCGCCACTTTGGAAGCGATAAAAGTGCAGTTTGTCCTTTTTTCGGTGCAAATGCCAAATTCCCTATCGGTGCCTTTCAATTGGCTGCAGCTAAAAATGTCCCCACTATTCTTTTGTTAGTTATCAAAGAAAGTACGAAACAATATCGAATCTTTGTCCGGCGTCTCGACGTGCAACCCTGCGCAGGGGAAAATAAAAAACAACTGGCGCAACGCATTGCCTGCCGATATGCCCAAGAATTGGAGCATATTGTACGTCAATACCCGGAACAATGGTTCAATTTTTATGATTTTTGGAATCTGTCTTAATAGAAAATATATAATATGAAACTTACATCCCCACAAAAAGAGATTTATGCTTCGGAACGTTTTTCCATCCTTGAAGCACAACGATTGGCACAGGAAATTGCTTTTGGCCCTATCGCTTTCCAAATTTCCAGATTAATGGTCAAATTTGGCATTTTTCAACTGCTTATTGAACATAAAGAAGGACTTTCCATACAAGATGTTGTGGAAAGAATAAAACTTTCTCCTTATGCAGTACAGATTTTATTGGAATCATCTTTGACCATCGGTACGGTGCTCTTGAAAGACGAAAGATTCTTTATTGCCAAAGCCGGCTTTTTCTTACTCAACGACCCCATGGCACGTGTAAATATGGACTTTAATCACGATGTCAACTATTTAGGAATGTTTGACCTCGAAGCTGCCCTATTGAACGGAAAACCGGAAGGATTGAAAGTATTCGGTTCATGGCCGACGATTTATGAAGGATTGTCCCAATTGCCCCCGCAAGTTCAAAAAAGCTGGTTCTCTTTTGACCATTATTATTCAGATTGCTCCTTCCCGCAAGCATTAGAGATTGTTTTCGGAAACAATACCAAAACATTACTTGATGTGGGTGGAAATACCGGGCGCTTTGCCCTCCGGTGCGTTGATTATAATGAAGATGTGGAAGTAACCATTATGGACCTGCCGCAACAATTAGATCTGATGCGGAAACATGTTGCCGGTAAAGTGGGATCCGAACGAATCTACGGTTATGGGAACGATTTATTAAATCCCAAATCCGAATTTCCGAAGCCTTTTGATGCCATCTGGATGAGCCAATTCTTGGATTGTTTCTCCAATGAAGAGGTTACCTCCATTCTTTCTCGCGCTGCAGCCTCTATGAATGAGGAAACAAGACTCTATATCATGGAAACTATCTGGGATCGTCAGCGTTTCGAAACGGCTTCTTATTGTATGGCACAAATTAGTGTCTATTTTACGGCAATGGCCAATGGAAACAGCAAAATGTTCTACTCCGGAGACCTTGAGAAATGTATATCTGATGCCGGTTTAATGATTGAAGTTATTCATGATGAACTCGGAATGGGGCATAGTTTACTGGTATGTAAAAAACGACCTTAATCGATAAAAACGTCTTGATGCTTTAGCAGTAACTGTTCTAGTTGCTCAAATAATTCCTTCTCTGCATGCGCAATTTCAAGCAGAAGATCTGAAATCTCTATTAGCGTCATTGTTACATTTTCTTCATTCACGAATTTGGTGTATCGAAGCATCTGTAACGAGAAGTTTTGCCAAAGATCTGCAATTGCTGTCATTTGTGTGGACAGAATAGCTAATTTTTCTTCTTTTCCTATAACGGCGGCCTCTTTCAGAAATCTGGCATATAAGTAACGGAATGCCGACCGCCCTGTTCCTGCATCTTCAAATAGTCTGACCAAGTGCCGTAAATTCGCTTTTTTATCGGCAAAAGTGAATTTACGGTCCCATTTTTTCATCTCATCACTCAATAAAAACAAGCCCTTAATCCCAAAATATTTTATGGGATGATGCAACATCTCTTTACACGTTTTCTGAATTCCAATCCACACTCCTTTATAAAGATTCAATTCTTGTGGAACGTCCTTTAAGTAAAAAAGAGAACCTCGAGGCGACAAAATACTATTACTGAATCGAACGCGAAGTAGTTCTTCGCGGGTCATGATTTCGCGGCCATCGGGCAACTCAGGCATGGTGTCGCTCACATAATAACGATTTTCTTCTTTGCCGTATACCACAATGTGGTGTCCGTTAAAATTGCCCCGATGTTCTGCGGGAAAATAGTTAAGATGGAGCAAATTAACTACCAATCCTACCGGAATGCCTTGTGCCAACAAATCATCCAGTTGCTGCATCGATTGCTTTTTGGAGAAGAATTTTTGATGATACAACTTAAACCCAAATGCAGCAGCAAAATTCTTGAATATTGCAACAGGGGCCGGCCTTGGCATTGTTAATCGAAAAGAATCCATTGTCAAAAAAGGAATATGTGTAAAGGAAATTCCGCTCCCAATACCGAATATCAGCGGCTCACTGATTTCAAGATGATGAAGTTTTAGCATATTTCGAATAGCACCGTTTTCACAGTGAATGGTCTGCTCATGAGGATAATCAATCATATTTTCTGTTTTGGGAATTGCAAAAATACAAAAATTTAGATATGAATAATCTCTTTTATTTGGGCGAAGTCGGCACGCCCCAATAAAAAAAATCCAACATAAAAAAATTATCTTGGATTTTCATTTTTAGAATCTTTGTGGAGCCGGCGGGAGTCGAACCCGCGTCCAAACTTGTTGCAAAAGTGCTTTCTACATGTTTAGCCTATGTTTAATTGTCGGTATGTTGCCGGTACAAGGCGAACCCACATCATACGTATCTTCTGTTATTTCGCTTGTACATCGAAGCCTGTACTTGCTATCTGCCCATTTACGATGCTTCGGGCCGGACGCCGGGAAGAGGAGCTTCCGGGGAAACATCCAAGACGATAATCCTTGATTAGGTCTCGGAATCCGCAACAATTACGCTGCGAATGCATAAGAAGTTTCGCCAGTTATTGGCTACGAGAGTTAGTTTTTAACGGAACCGTCTCACAACCTCCGACATGCTTACAAATCCACATACATGCTGTCAAAACCAAACGACCCCATGCGGATAGTAACTTTTCTATTCTAATTAACTTTGCCTTTCAGTGTCAATATGACGCGATCTTTTTCGGCATTTGAAAGAACCGTGGCCCATTTATTGATGGAACCTGAATTTTTTGCTGTATATATTACTTTTATTTTTCCTATTTGGCCGGGCATTACCGGTGTTTTAGGCCATTCAATTTCGGTGCAGTCGCAAGAGATAATTACATTATCTAAAATTAGCGGTTTTTTACCGATATTGGTAAAAGTAAAAAAAGTTTCTTTGACATCCCCGATATTCAGAGTTCCTAAGTCTGCCGTAATATGGTCGAATTGAATTTCAGCACCGGTATAGTTCTTTTGCGCCGGTTGTTGTGCCATTAATTGTCCTATTGTAACAAATATTGCGATTATAGTGATTATTTTTTTCATCGTATTCATATTTTAGCAGGGTTCACGAATAGAAAATCTATATTTGATACAAGGGAATTATTTAGGTGCTACCACAGAGCTTTCGGTTTTTACCGGAGCTACTTCTTGGGGAACATCGGCTACATTTCCTTTAATTCTTAATACAACGCGATTATTGATGGCATTAGATTCCACGGTAATACTTTTGGAGATAAGTCCGATACGTTGTGTATTGTATTTAACTTTGATTACGGAAGATTGTCCCGGGGCAAGAGGTTCTTTCGGCCATGAAGGAACAGTGCATCCGCAGGAAGAACGAACATTAGTGAGGATGAGATCAGTTTTTCCAACGTTAGTAAATCTAAATTCGCAAGTACCATCATCTCCTTTTAAAATATTACCGTAATCGTGCTCAATTTTTTCAAATTTAATTTCTGGTTCATTTCCAGTAGGAGCAGGAGCTTGAGTAGGAGTAGCGGGTTCTTGAGCTTGAAGAGAAAGGGAAATCCCTAAGCAAAAAATAGCCGTTAGGTAAAAAATCTTTTTCATAATTCTATGTTTTTAATTTTTGTGATTAAGAATATAATGTGTTATATGTTTTGTTTAAAACAGTTTGTTAGACGATATCTTTTTTTTTAAGTTTAATCCATAAAAGAAAAAAGAGCCAAATCGTAACTTTTTAATCCAAATCCGGTAATTGTGCCGGTACAAGCAGAAGCGATGAGCGATTTTCTCCGGTACGTTTCCCGATTGAAGAGATTGGAAATGTGTACTTCAACCACTTTTTGGGAAATAGTATTCAGCGTATCTGCAAGAACAATAGACTGATGGGTGTAAGCGCCCGGATTAAGAATAAAGCCATCCATAGTTTTGTTGGTCAACAGATAATTCACAATTTCGGTCAATGAGTTACTTTGGAAATAGTGCAGTTCAAACAGGGGAAATCGTTGGCGGAGCATCTCGAAATAAGTCTCAAATTCGAGTGTTCCGTAGATATTGACTTCGCGGGTACCTAACTCGCCAAGATTTACCCCGTTGACAATAGCTATTTTTTTCATTTTGATTGATATACAATTACAAAAACATCCTCATCTTTTTTTTGCATATTCATTTGTTCCCGTGCGTATTGTTCTAAAAGTTTAGGATTATTTTTTAATTCCGTATATGTGAATTTATTATTGATTTGATTTTTAGTCTGAATGATGCTTTCGTCCAATTTTTTTATTTTTTTGCTCAATTCAATATGTTTGGAGAGATTATGGTCAGAGATGAATAACATATAGACCAAAAAGATGGCTATAGTTCCGAGATACAAAATGGTAAAAAAACGTTTATTTGTATTCATTCTATATAGACATTAGATTTTGCAAAGGTATAAAAAAACAAGAAATTTACTATCTGGCAAAATTCACCGATCTGATTTCGCGGATTACGGTAATTTTAATTTGTCCTGGATAGGTCATTTCGTTTTGGATTTTTTTAGACAAGTCGAAGGATATTTGTGTTGCTTGTTCGTCGGTAACTTTTTCAGCGCCCACAATCACGCGAAGTTCCCTTCCTGCTTGGATAGCATAGGTCTTCACAACTCCGGGGTAGGTAAGGGCGATATTTTCAAGGTCGTTGAGACGTTTCATATAGGCTTCGACCACTTCACGTCTGGCTCCCGGTCTTGCTCCGGAGATGGCGTCGCACACTTGTACAAGGGGGGAAATGAGATTATCCATTTCCATTTCATCATGGTGGGCACCGATGGCGTTTACAATTTCGGGGCGTTCTTTATATTGTTCTGCCAATTGAGCTCCGAAGAGTGCGTGTGGCAATTCAGGTTCGGTGTCGGGCACTTTTCCGATATCGTGGAGTAGGCCGGCACGTTTGGCCAATTTGGCATTCAATCCCAACTCGGCAGCCATGGTTGCGCACAAATTTGCTACCTCTTTGGCGTGTTGCAGCAGATTTTGTCCGTAGGAAGAGCGATATCTCATTTTTCCGACCATGCGAATCAGTTCGTGGTGGAGATTATGAATTCCAAGGTCGATACAGGTGCGTTTTCCAATCTCGGCGATTTCTTGTTCGATTTGTTTTTTCGTTTTGGCCACGACTTCTTCGATGCGGGCAGGGTGAATACGTCCGTCGGTAACCAATTTTTGGAGCGATAGTCGAGCGATTTCTCTTCGCACGGGGTCGAAACTGGAGAGGAGAATAGCATCCGGAGAATCGTCAATAATCACATCTACACCGGTTAAATTTTCAAGAGTTCTTATATTTCGACCTTCTCTACCGATGATACGACCTTTAATTTCGTCATTTTCAATATTAAAGACAGATACAGCATTTTCCATAGCGGCTTCGACTCCTACTCGTTGAATGGATTTAATGATGACTTTCTTTGCTTCCATGTTGGCCGTTGTTTGGGCTTCATCCATAATATCTTTCACCAGCACCATAGCATCGGCTTTTGCTTCATCTTCCATCAATTGCATCAATTGTTCTTTCGCTTGTTGGGCGCTTAATTCAGCAATTGCTTCTAATTTTGCTTTTTGGATAGAGGTTTGTTTGTCCAATTCGGCTTGTTTTTGGGTATTG
This sequence comes from Bacteroidota bacterium, assembly GCA_022708105.1. Classification (GTDB taxonomy): domain Bacteria; phylum Bacteroidota; class Bacteroidia; order Bacteroidales; family WCHB1-69; genus DUOL01. The sequence continues at coordinate 38,767 of JAKIZI010000008.1, read as the reverse complement.
ATTTCGAGTTGTTTGGTAAGATTTTCTTTAAGTGTATTTGTTTCGTTGGTTTTGCGGTTTACTTCTTCTAATTTTTGGTTAAGAGATAGTTCTTTTTGTTTGATTCTATTTTCTGCAGTGGTAATTTGTTGATTTTTTTCGTTGACAATTTTTTCGTGTTCACTTTTCAGTTGCAGAAATTTTTCCTTTGCTTGTAAGATTTTTTCTTTTTTAAGTAATTCTGCGTCTTCTTCTGCTTTTTTAACTAATTCTCGGCTGCTTTTGGTAATAGATTTATTCAGCAAGGTGTAAGATAGGGCAATACCCGCTCCAATGCCGACGAGAGCGAATATTAGGGATAATGTGATAGGTTCCATATTGTTTTGTTTTATTAAATTATTGAATGTGTATATTTTGTATGTATGTGAAAATCAAAAAAAAATCCCGCATGTTCCATAGGGTTTTAAATTAAACTCCTATTAATTACGATGAAGGAGCCTTCGCTTCTTGAAATTCCAAGGGTTTTCACCATACCTTTCGGTAATCAGGCCTTTTCTAAAAGCAATTGAGCTTATCCTTCGTTTGTATACTGTTGAGTTTAACAAACGTATCTGAACAATGCGGGATATGTTGTATTCAAAGAACCTTGGTTAATCAACTTCAATTGTATCCGTAAGGGCTTTTAAAGCTTCCATTTTTGGTATTAAATCTTCTTCGAAAGCATTCAATCTTTCTTCATTTTCAATCCATCTGACCACAAAGTCTATTAAAATTTTTGATAATAAATCCTGGTGATCGTTATAAGTCCATCGTTTAGCAAATTGTGTAAAACTCTCATTGATTATCCTTTCAGCTTCTCGATAATAAAATTCTCCTTCTTTATTGATATCTATCTCAAATACTCTTTGATCGACAGTTAATTTGATTGTAATTCGATTATCTCTATTCATGTTCACTATTAAGAAGCTTAATGCAATTGTCTATCTCCCGCACTAAATCATTGATTTCCTTTTTTGTCTCTTGTTTATCTTTTTTGTCTAAAAATGTTTTAGTAATTGACACTAATTTTAATTTTTCCTCCAACGTGGCCATTTTTAGTTTTAATTCATCAACTTCCTCTTCCAGTTGACTGTTTTTGCTTTTTAGTTGTTCGTTTTCCTCCTTATATTCATTGTAACGAACAATAGTTTGCTTTATTTTGTATTCAATTTCGTTATATAAACTTAAAAATGATGCCATTTGTTGTTATCATGATGCAAAGATAATGATTTTACCTTTACAAAATATTATAGGGTTATATTTATTTTATTTTTTTTGTTTTTGTAATTGTTGCTGTTGTTTTTGCATCTCTTCGAGTTTAAGTTGCCATTTAGATTTTTTAATTGGCTTAGTCATGTTGAGTTTAATTTTTTCTCGAACTTTCTTTTCATCAATGGCCATTCGGAATATCCACATTTGAAGGAAGGTAATCAGGTTAACCAACAGGTAATAGTAGGTAAGGGCAGAGGAGAAGCTGTTGAACATTCCCAAGAAGAGCACGGGCATGATGTACATCATGATCTTCATCATTTTTTGTTGGTCGCTTGCCCCGCCGGGAGCCATTAATTTGTTATTCAGCCAAGTGTATATCAAGGTGGCGATGGTCATAAGCAAAGTAAACAAACTGACATGGTCTCCGTAGAAAGGAATGTTGAAGCCAAGGTCTAAAATGGAGTCGTAGGTGGAAAGGTCTTCAGCCCATAGGAAAGGTTGTTGTCGGAGCTCATAGGCTGCCGGGAAGAAACGGAAAAATGCAATCAAAATGGGCATTTGAAGAAGCATAGGCAAGCAACCCGACATCGGATTAATCCCGGCTTTTTTATAAAGCGTCATGGTGGCTTGTTGTTTTTTCATAGCATCATCCGGCTTTGGATAACGAGCCGTAATTTCTTCGATTTCAGGTTTCAGGACGCGCATCCTTGCCGAAGATAAGTAAGTCTTATATGCTACGGGCAGCAATACCAGTTTTAAAATAATGGTCAATATCAAGATAATGATGCCATAACTGATTCCGTAAGTCTCCAACCAATTGAAAATAGGAATAACGGCCAATCTGTTGATCCAATGAAGAAGGAAGCTCCAACCCAGCGGCACTTGTCGCTCTAAATTTAAGTCGTATTTGTTGAGCAGCTTGTATTGGTTTGGTCCGAAATAAAGTGAAATATCGTAGTAGGCATTGTCGATACCTGATACTTCAAAATCCATTTCGGCGGTGCAATCTTTAAGTTTCAGCAGTTCATTTTTTTCAGGTTCTTTGACTTCCATCGTTCCTGCAGTAAATGTGCCGGAATCTGAAATCATTACCGCTGTAAAGAACTGTTGCTTGTAAGAAACCCATTTTATGGGAGTTGAAAATTCTTTTTTTTCCGAACTCTTTTCACTTAAATGGGAAACTTCATCAATGTTATCCATATAGTACACTGTCGTGAGATTCCTTTCATATTCGTAGTTTTTTTCTACGTTGTGTAAAGAGGAATTCCACTCTAAGCTATAAGAGCGATTGGCGTATAGATAGGGAGACATATTGACAAATTGGATCCTATATCCGAAACGATAATCGTCTGCAGAAAAGGTATAAAGATATTCAACATAACTGTTGCTGTCTATTGAGGGCGGAGTATTGGCATCAAGTGCCGGTTTAAGCGGATATAGTTTAAGAGAAAGTTGTTGTTGTTTACTACCGTTCACAAATAAAGTATCTTCTTGAGCGCTGCTGAAATAAAGATTTTCTGTTTGAACCATTCGCTGATCGTTCAACTGTAGTTCTATGCTCATCTTATTTTGTTCCTCGTCAAAAAGAACAAGGGGCTGTTTAGGAGCTCCTTTAGGGGTATAGCGATAAATGTTTTTTAATTCTACACGCTTGATGTATCCTCCTTTGCGTGAAAAAGTATATTTGGCAACATTTGTTTCAACGAAGTAATCATTATTTATTTGATTATCTTCAAAGAAAAAATGGGAAGATTTCTGCGATAAATTTACCTCCGCAACCGGAGCAGCGGAAGGCTGAGTATTAGCAGATGGAACAGTATCCGTTAAAGTAGAATCCTTTTGTATCTCATTATTTTGATTTTCAACAAGTTCTTGCTTTTTAAGTTCATTTTCTTTTTGTACTTTGGAGTTGTTGTAAAAAGAAAAGCCCATTACCAACCCAAAAATAATGATTAATCCAATAATTGTATTTTTATCCATAGTCAATTTGAAATTTGAGCTGCAAAAATAGGAAAAAAAAGCGTATTTTTGCATTGTATATAAATTAAAAAAAGGAAAAAGCTATGTTTCATTGGATTAGAGATTTTTTTGTGGAATTTTTTTTAAAATTAGGATTTAATACGACCTATTCAAAATTAATGGCCATATTAATTATTGCTATAGGATTGTTCATTGTAGGGCTTTTCTTGTATTACATCCTACGTTTTATTATCGTTCGGATTATTAAAATGTCTTTTGAAAAATCTATTTGGAAAAAATCATTGTATAAATCGAAATTTTTCAATCAGATAGCTGTATTCCTTCCTGCTCTATTTATTAAAAAAATAATTGGGGAAGTTTTGATTGTCGGTTCTTCATCTGAGTTGTTTTTAACTGCTTTAGTCAATATTTATATTATTGTTAATTGTACTTTAATTATCAATACATTTCTGAGTGGTGCTGCCGATGTGATGTTGCAGAAAGAAGGAACAAAGGATAAGCCGATTAAAAGTTATACCCAAATTTTGGCGATAGTCTTTTGGTTGGTAGCTGTCATATTGATTATTTCAATTGTGATTAATAAATCTCCTGTAGGACTTTTAGCAGGATTGGGGGCTTTTTCAGCTGTTTTGTTATTGATTTTTCAGGATACGATTACCGGATTGGTATACAGTATTCAATTATCTTCAAATGACATTATTCGGAATGGAGATTGGATTACGGTCAATAAGTTTGGGGTTGACGGTACGGTAGAGGAGGTTAATTTAATTTCTGCCAAAATTCGGAATTTTGACAATACGGTATCTACGGTTCCGGTGAAACAGTTGGTGGCCGATTCTGTCCAAAATTGGCGTGGAATGCAGGATATGGGAATGCGTAGAATCAAACGTTCCCTCAATATTGATGTGACGAGTATTAAAAGATGTACTCCCGATATGCTGGAAAAATTTAAGCAAGTTTCTTTAATTCATTTTTACATTGAAACTAAAGAAAAAGAGATTGAAGAGTACAACAATACAAGCGAAGTGTTTATGTACGGGCCAAATGGTCGTTATTTGACCAATATAGGTGTTTTAAGAATTTATATTCAAGAATATCTCAAGTCGAACCAAAAAGTTCGTTCTGATGCCACTTTGATGGTGCGTCAGTTGCCCCCGAATGAGTATGGTCTTCCTTTAGAAATTTATTGTTTTGCCGCAACTACCGAATGGGTTGAATATGAAAATATTCAATCAGACATTTTTGATCACATATTATCCGTATTGAATTTCTTTGAAATTCGTGCGTTTCAGCGTGATTCAGTTAAGCAAAACCCATCTTAATTTATTTACCAGATTTGGACACGAGCTTCCGGATTGAGCCACATTCCATTTCCTTCTTTAACATTAAAGGCTTCAATAAAAGGAGTAATGTGGGGTAGAGTTCCGTTTACGCGCCATTTCCCTAATGAGTGCGAATCTTCTTTCGTGCGGCGTTGAATTTCTTCATCTCGGATATTATTAGCCCAAACGCCTGCATAAGCAATGAAAAATCGTTGTTCTGCCGTGTAACCGTCCATCACATCTTGGATTGTTCCCTCTTTTTTGGCTTTTTGGAATGCCGTGAAAGAGACATTAAGTCCGCCATTGTCGGCAATATTTTCCCCTAAGGTAAACTGACCGTTTGCAAAAAGTCCCGGGAACACTTCTATGCGGTTGAAGTATTCGATGAGTCCTTGTGCCCGTTCGGTGAAATTTTTGGCATCCTCTTCACTCCACCAATTTTCGAGATTTCCTGCTTTATTGTAATTTCTCCCTTGGTCATCAAATCCGTGGGTCATCTCATGTCCGATGACAACGCCAATGGCGCCGTAATTGAATGCATCGTCAGCATTCATATCGAAAAATGGAGGTTGTAAAATTCCGGCAGGGAAGCATATTTCATTGGTTGAGGGATTGTAGTATGCATTTACGGTTTGTGGAGTCATGTACCAAGTGGAGCGATCTACAGGTTTGCCGATTTTTGCCAGTTGGTATTTGCTTTCAAATTCTGCGGCACGCATGATATTGGCAAAATAACTGTCACGCGAAATGGTCAGGGCACTGTAATCTCTCCATTTGTCCGGATATCCTATTTTTACAATGAATGAAGATAATTTGTCGATGGCTTTGGCTTTTGTCGAATCCGCCATCCAGGTGTTTTGTTTAATTCGTTCGGATAAAGCCCATTGGAGGTTCTCTACCAGATGAAGCATTCGTTGCTTGGCTTCGGCAGGGAAATATTTTTTTACATATTCTTGTCCTACTGCTTCCCCAAGTGCATTTTCTACAGTCTCAATAACGCGTTTCCATCGTGGTTTGTTGTCTTCTTTGCCGGAAAGCACTTTTCCGTAAAAATTAAAATCTGCATTTACAAAATCCTTACTCAGATAGGGAGCGGCATTTTGAATTATATTCCATGAAAGGTATGCTTTGATGACTTCTAAATCATTGGTTTTTAGAATTTTATTCAATCCTTTAATGTATTCCGGCTGAGAAATGTTTAGGGCGTCATCAGTACTGAGTCCCAATCCGCTAAGATACTGATTGATATTGAGAACGGAGAGCATATTTTGAAGTTCTTCAACTTTTTTAAGATTAAATGTTTTATAAGGATCCCTTAAATCATTTTTATTCATAAACAATTTGGCCATCTCGGTTTCAAGTTTCAGGATTTTTTCTGCCATATTTTTCTCCTTATTCTCAAAGCCGGCCATTTTACTGTATCCGGATAGCGTAAGGAGTCCGGAAATTAGGTTAATGTATTCTTTTCGGATGGGTTCACTTTTTTCTTCCAAGTAATAGTCACGGTCTCCAATACCCAACCCGCTTTGCCAAACCCAAGCAATAGTCATTTCACTATTTTCAGGATTTCCTTCTCCAAAGACGGCAAAGAATGGGGTGATATTATGCAAATGGAGGTCAACGAGGCAATTGGTCAATTCATTTTTTGATTTTATGGATTGTATGTTTTGCAGCATCGGTTGGATGGGAGCAGCCCCTTGTTTTTCAATGGCATTGCTGTCCATTCCCATAAGATACAGGTCCCCGATTTTTTGAGAAACAGTTCCGTCGCTGTTTTTCTGTCCGGCAATCCCTTCAATTAATGTTTTAAGTTGTTCCCGATTTTGTTCTGCAAGTTGGTCAAAACTTCCGTATCGGGCATATTCTCCGGTAAGCGGATTGTTTTTGATCCATCCGCCGCAAGCAAATTGATAAAAATCTTCTGCAGGATTGACTGAAAGATCTAAATTTTCTTTCTTAATTCCTGAATTGAGGGTATTTGTTTCACTTTTCTTTTCTGTACATGCCGATAATAGCAACAAGGAACTCATCATAATTAAAATTATTTCTTTTTTCATGATTATTTATTATTGATTCTTATTTATTTGAAAGATAAAAAACGTTATTAAAAAAATAGAATGATCTTAAAAACAGATATATTCTAAACTGATGCTACAATTTGGATATATTTATGATTTTTCAATGATGCGGTTCAAAAAAAGGTTGTAATTTTTCGTTTTTTGAAATTCTGTCAGGACATATTCCAGCAGATTTGTTCCGAAAAGTATCTCTTTAGAAAGAGGAGTGGAGATAGAATAATCTTTAAGTTTGAAAAAAGGAGCGAAGGGACTATCCGAAGGATAACCGTTAGGGACTCGGCGTAGGGAATACTGTTTATCATGTGTAAAACCGCTTGCTTCTGTAAGGACCTGTTGGAATTGGTCTCCGTCGTGCAGGATGCTCTCTCTGACCAGCTTAATTTGTGCAGGCGTCGGAGCATGCAGACCGGCGGCAAGAATATTGGATCCTATATATGCCGCTTCATCTGGTTCAATATGAAAGTAATAGCCCGCAAATCCCGAACATTTTCCTCCACGACAAATATAGGCCCCCAAATGTGTTTTGTATGGTGTCTTATCCGGAGAAAAACGTAAATCTCTGTAAATGCGATAAGTGCAATCTTTTACGGTAACTCCTTTAATGGTTTCATCAAAAGAGGAAACGCCTATAATCAATTGAGACACAAATTCATTAAATCGGGATTGAATTTCCAAATATTCTGATTTGTGTGCATTAAACCAATCACGATTGTTGTTTCGGAGCAATTGGTCAAGAAAAGTGATGGCGTTTTTCATTTATACCAAATTAGCAAAACCCATAAAGGCCATGGCCAAAATTCCGGCAGTGATTAAAGCAATGGGCACTCCTTGCATGGCTTTCGGAACTTTAACTAACTCCAATTGTTCTCTTAATCCGGCAAATATCACAATTGCTACCAAAAAACCTATGGCAGTTGCAATTGCATAAATCGTACTGTCAAGAATTGAAAAACCCGGCTTTTGGGTAACGGCGATTGCAATACCCAGAATTGCACAATTGGTTGTAATTAAGGGTAAGAATATTCCTAATGCTTGATAAAGGGCAGGACTGATTTTTTTTAGAATAATTTCAACGATTTGTACGAGAGAAGCAATAATCAGGATAAAAACAATCGTTTGTAAAAATTGAAGTCCGAAAGGATTCAAAATATAGACTTGAATCAAAGAGGTTACTAAAGTAGCCAATGCCATCACAAATGTTACTGCGGCTCCCATTCCCAACGAAGTGCTTACTTTTCCGGATACCCCTAAAAATGGGCAAATCCCAAGGAATTGTGCTAAAATGATATTGTTGACCAATACACATCCGATTATCATGAGAACATATTCCATAGTATATTATTTTAAAAGTTTTTGTAATAAATCAAAATATAAATTAATTGTGTTATTTTTTTTGCTGAATATAGTTTACAATTGCAATGATAAAGCCCATGACAATAAAAGCACCGGGGGCAAGGACAAAAATAAGGATTCCATCGCCTTCAATAAATTTAGTATTTAGAATTGCTCCACTGCCTAGCAATTCGCGGCAAAAACCAATAAGAAATAAGGCAAAAGTAAATCCTAAGCCCATGCCAAGTCCGTCCAGAAGAGAATCAAATATATTGTTTTTGCTTGCAAATGCTTCAGCACGACCTAACACGATGCAATTTACTACAATCAAGGGAATAAAAAGCCCTAAACTTTCTGCAAGAGCAGGAAGGTATCCCTGTATTAATAAATCTATGATTGAGACAAAAGTTGCTATAATGACAATAAATGATGGAATTCTTACTTTATTGGGAATTACATTTTTAAGGAAAGATATCAATACATTGGACATTACCAGCACAAAGGTCGTTGCGAGTCCCATGCCGATACCATTAATCGCAGAAGTGGTAACTCCCAGTGAGGGACACATCCCTAAAATTAATACTAAAGTAGGGTTTTCTTTAAACAGCCCTTTGGTTAAAATACTTAATTTACTATTCATGAGTTACCTCCTTTTTTGCTTTTAAGAATGAAGAATGTGCGCGCTCAACGGCATCGCAAAATGCACGAGACGAAATGGTGGCAGCGGTAATGGCTTCTACATCTCCGCCGTCTTTGGTAACTTTAAGGTTAAAAGATGTGGGATTTTTTCCTACAAATTGATTCGAAAAGGTCGCTTTTTTCTTGTCGATTTTATCTCCCAACCCGGGCGTTTCAGCCATTTTTAAAACTTCTGTGCCTAAGATGTTGCCCGCACTATCAAAGCCGACCATCAACGAAAAAGTACCGGAAAAAGCTTTATCGGTGTATGTTTCAACAGCACCTCCGAATAATTGATCTCCTTCGTATGCCAGATAGACAATTACAGAATCTTTCCCGCTCTCCGGCATGATGGAGATTTGTTGCAAATCTCCCTTGAATTTTGGGAGTACACTTGAAATGGCCATCTCTTTCTTGGCGGATTGAGATTTTTCTATGGGGGCTTTTGTGATGGAGTAAATGGCAGCCAATCCTATCGCAGCAATTACTGTAATTAAAAAAAGCGAAATTGACAATTTGACTAAAGATTCTTTTTTTGCCATGGTGAATACTATTTGTGAATTGATCTGTTATTCCGGAAGATTATTCCGTACATCAAGTTATCTTATTGTTTAATTTTGCCGAAAATTCTGGGTTTAAAACCTTTATTGATCAACGGTACCAGTGCATTCATAATCAGAATTGCAAAAGATACCCCTTCCGGATAGGCCCCGAATAATCGAATGATAATGGTGATGACACCGCACCCGAGTCCGAAAATAAGCATGCCGCTCGCAGAAGTCGGAGAGGTAACCATATCGGTCGCCATAAACAGTGCCCCAAGCATTACGCCTCCTGTTAAAAGATGGAAAAATGGATTGGCATAGTAGGAAGGATCTACAAGATAGAAAATTCCTGAAAATAGAAATACCGTTAGTAAGAAAGATACCGGAATGTGCCACGTAATCACTTTGCGAATGAGCAGGAAAATCGCTCCAATGAGCAACGCAATGGCTGAAATTTCACCGAAACTGCCCCCCATCTGTCCTAACAACATGTCCACATAACCGGGCATATCGGAATTGTGCATGATGCTCTCTACCGATTGTCCGCTTTTGACTCCTTCTTTAAGAATCCCAAGCGGCGTAGGACCCGAAACTACATCTGCCCCTAATTTAAAAATGGGTTTTGGTATAGGCCAGCTCGTCATCTGAACAGGAAAAGAGATCAACAGAAAAACACGTGCAACCAACGCAGGATTAAATAAATTCTTTCCCAATCCCCCAAAAGCCATCTTTCCGACACCAATAGCAATCAACGCTCCAACAACAACCATCCATAAAGGAAGATTCGCCGGTAAGTTGAAAGCCAATAACATTCCCGTAATTACAGCGGACCCGTCCCAAATGGTCGTTTCCCCCTTGAGCATATATTTTTGAATCAGATATTCAAAAACAATACAAGAGGCAATGGAGACAAATGTGAGTATAATCACCGGCAGTCCGAAATAGAAAATAGAAACCAAAAAAGCGGGTAGGAGGGCAAGTACTACCGACCACATGATTTTCTTAACCGATTCTCCGCTGTGAATGTGCGGGGAGCCTGAAACTTGTAATAGTTTTTCGTTCATATTGTTTCGTTTATCAACATCAATACCAATTAATTTTTTCGAGCACGTATCATAGCTCCTGTTTTGATTTTTCCCGTTCTTATCATATCCAATAATGGTCTGCACGAAGGACATCCGTATTGGCATGACCCGCATTCGATGCAATTCATAATTCCATTCTTTTCACATTCCTCGAAACGTGAGTTTTCAACAAGAAAATGAAGCAAATAAGGCTCAAGTCCCATCGGACAGGCAAAGACACATTTACCGCATCGCAAACACGCCAATGCATTTTCCCGTTTGCTCTCTTCTTCGTCAATAAAAAGAATACTGGACATCCCTTTAACAAAATAGGAGTTCACCTGAGCAATAGCTTTTCCCATCATCGGTCCTCCGCTGATGATTTTTCCCGTATTTTCCGGAATCCCAACTGTAGAAAGGATATCTTCAATCGGAGTGCCAAGACGAATTTTGAAGTTTTTCGCTCCCGATAATCTTTTTCCGGAAATAGTAGTGTACGTTTCAATAAGCGGCTTGTTCTTTTGAACCGCTTCATAAATGGCATGCGTAGTGGTAATATTGTTGACAATACAGCCCACTTCGATAGGGAGTTTTCCATTGGGCACTTCCCGACCGGTCAGCGCTTTTATTAACTGTTTTTCCGCACCTTGCGGATATTTTGTTTTCAGTTTTACCACTTTGATATTGGTATATTCAGTCGCTAATTGGCTTATATGCTCATAAGCGTCCGGTTTATTGGCTTCGATGCCGATAATGGCTTCCGGCGCACCCGATGCAATCAGCAAGGCCTGAACGCCCACAAGACAAGCTTCCGCTTTTTCCAACATAATCCGATAGTCTGTGGTAATGTATGGTTCGCACTCCGCCGCATTCACAATGATATAATCCACTTTTTTGTCCGGTGGAACCATATATTTGACATGGGTGGGAAAACATGCTCCGCCAAGACCTACAATGCCGCACGACTTAATGCGCTCAATGATCTCTTGTTTGGAAAGTGTAATCTCTTTCTTCAGTTCAGGCGATTGGTCAATATGCTCTTCCCATTCATCTCCCTCAATATCAATAATGGCAGCTGGCTTCTTATAGCCGGTAATGTCGGCCACCATGTCAATTTTTGCAACGGTGCCGGAAACGGGCGAATGTAAGTTGGCGCAAATAAAAGCATCTGCTTTTGCAATGAGTTGCCCCACTTTCACTTTGTCTCCTTTTTGGATTATCGGAGTGGACGGAGCACCGAGGTGTTGCGTGAAAAAAATGGTTGCCTGTTTAGGAAGCGGAAAAGACTCAATGGCAAATTCTTTCGCTAATTTATTCTCTTCGGGATGAATGCCTCCGATGGTAAAAGTTTTCATATTTGATGATTTCATTCTTCTATGGTCACAACGACGTTGGGTTCTGCTTTGGGTGCCGGAAAGTTGACAGCATGAATGGCATTTGTCGGACATTCGGGAACACACTTCTTACATAATTTGCATTTTTCAAAGTCAATATATGCCAAATCGTTGGTAATCGTGATGGCCTCAAACGGACACACTTTGACGCATTTTCCGCAACCGATACACGCAACCGCACAATTCTTCTTTGCCAATGCGCCTTTTTCTTTATTCATACAACTCACAAAAACTCGTTTTCCTCCTTTGCCTTTATTACGCATCTCAATGATATTTCTTGGGCAACTTTTAGCACAAGCGCCGCAGGCAACACACTTTTCTTCATCCACCACCGGCAATTTCGTAATCGGATCAAGGTGAATCGCATCAAAACGGCATGCGGCAACACAATCACCACACCCTAAACAACCGAAAGGACAAGCACTTTCGCCGGCAAAGAGCGAATGGGCGAACGTACAGGTGAGGGCAGAGTCGTAAAATACTTTTGCAGGTGCGTTGTCGCAGGTTCCGTTACAGCGGACAACTGCAATTTTGGGTTCTGCTTCTACCGCAGTTACCCCTAACATAGCGGAAATCTCTTTGGCTAAAGCATTTCCCCCTACCGGACAAATAGCTCCTTCGGTAGTACGGTTTTTTACGATGACTTCTGCAAGATTTCGACATCCGGCATAACCACAACCTCCGCAATTGGCTCCGGGTAGTTTGTTTGCAATTTCATCAATTAAAGGGTCTTCAATAACTCTAAATGCTTGTGAAACAAAATAGAGGACAATCGCTGCCGTTAGTCCGATTAAGCCTAAAATAAGTGCAGCATCAATAATGATATTTCCGGTCACAGCTACTTCTTTTTAATTTATTTTAAGATGCAAAAGTAAAAAATATTATTTACAAATTACGATTATATCATAAAAATTATCAAGTTGAGGTGCTTTTTTATTTGGGCGTGTCGGCTTCGCCGCCGGTCTCCGGCTCCAAGTCCGCGGCCGGCAGCCGTGTGGACGCAAAGCTGCAAAAGGAGCTTCCTCCGGTCGCTCTTTTGCAGCAGCGTCCACATCGGCTTCCGGACCTTGCGGGCTTTCCGCCTGCGCCCTCACGCCGCAACTTGCACCTATCTGTCTTTGTGGCATGATTCCAATTCGGATATAAAAGCAAAAAAACCAATTTTATTCTAAAAATAGAAGGTCTATATTTGGTAACAATTTTGTATTTTTGCACTTTCTATAAGTTACAATAAAATTAAGTTGCATTATGATTCAAATTACATTGCCGGACGGCTCAATTAAAGAATTTCCGAAAGGGACGACTCCATACGAAGTGGCAGTTAGCATTAGCGAAGGATTAGCACGTAATGTGTTGGCTGCCCAATTAGGCGACCATGTTGTCGGTTTAGCTACACCCATCACCGAAAATACCTCTTTGGTGCTTTACACATGGAACGATACCGATGGAAAAGATGTCTTTTGGCACACTTCGGCACACATCATGGCAGCAGCAATTGAACAACTCTATCCCGGGGTTAAGTTCGGAATCGGCCCCGCCATCGAAAACGGTTTTTACTACGATATCGATTTTATGAATTATACTATTTCTTCGGATGATTTCCCCGCAATTGAAGCTAAAATGCAGGAAATTATCGCGCAAAGACCGAAACTGGTAAAAAGAGAAGTTTCTAAAAAAGAGGCACTGGACTATTTTACCCAAAAAGGAGATGAATATAAAATAGAGCTGATTCGTGATTTGGAAGATGGAACCATTACATTTTACGAAAGTGGGCACTTCGTGGATTTGTGCCGCGGACCACACCTCTTTGACACGGCCCCCATTAAAGCGGTGAAACTGCTGAATACCGCCGGAGCTTATTGGCGTGGCGACGAAAAACGCAAACAATTGACTCGTATTTATGGGATTACATTTCCCAAGAAGAAAGAACTGGACGAATATCTGACGTTATTGGAAGAAGCCAAAAAAAGAGACCACCGCAAATTGGGAAAAGAGATGGAACTCTTTACCTTTTCGCAAAAAGTGGGTGCCGGTTTGCCAATTTGGCTGCCTAAAGGCACGGCTTTGAGAGAACGTTTGGAAAATTTCCTGAAAAAAGTGCAAAAACAATATGGATATCAGCAAGTAATGTGTCCTCATATCGGAAATGTTGAGTTGTATAAAACTTCCGGTCATTACCAAAAATACGGTGCAGATTCCTTCCGTCCCATCACGACCCCTCAGGAAGGCGAAGAGTTTTTCCTGAAACCGATGAATTGCCCGCATCATTGTGAGATTTATGCGTCAAAACCCCGTTCATACCGAGATTTGCCGTTGAGATTGGCTGAGTTCGGAACAGTGTATCGCTATGAGCAAAGCGGTGAATTACACGGATTGACGAGAGTTCGCGGGTTTACGCAAGATGATGCTCATATTTTCTGTACCCCCGATCAGTTGAAAGAGGAGTTTTGTAAAGTGATCGACATTATCTTATACATATTCAAAGTATTGGATTTTAAAGATTTTATTGCACAGGTTTCGTTGAGAGATCCCGACAATAAAGAAAAATATATCGGCTCGGATGAAAATTGGATGAAAGCGGAAGCGGCTATTATTGAAGCCGCCGCAGAGCGAGGACTCAATACGACCGTGGTGAAGGGCGAAGCTGCCTTTTATGGCCCTAAACTGGACTTCATGGTGAAGGATGCTATCGGTAGAAAATGGCAATTGGGAACGGTTCAGGTGGATTATAACTTGCCGGAACGTTTTGAACTTGAGTATGTAAGTCCCGACCAGCAGAAGTTGCGTCCGGTGATGATTCACCGTGCTCCGTTCGGTTCTATGGAACGATTTGTTGCTGTATTACTTGAACATACTGCCGGAGAATTTCCCTTGTGGTTAACCCCCGACCAGGTCATTATATTGCCGATTAGTGAAAAATATCAGGAATATGCGCTCAAAGTTAAAGCCCTCCTTGAAGAACAAGAGGTGAGAACGCTGATTGACGAACGCAGTGAAAAGGCCGGTCGTAAAATCAGGGATGCAGAGATAAGTAAAATTCCGTTTATGCTTATTGTGGGGGAAAAAGAAGAGGAATCAAACATGATATCTGTTCGCGAACACGGAGTTGGAGATTTAGGCAGTATGAGCGTGGACGGATTTGTTTCCCTGCTTCAGCAAAAAATCAAACAGGAGTTGAACTAAGCTGATTGTTTTCATAATTTAAGTTTAAGTTAATTGCTTTGTATCTTTGGGTACGAAGCAATTTTTTTTCTTCCTATTGTATTCAATTAAATACGAAGCACTTGTAAAAGCGGTTATTTGAATAAAAAAATAAAAAGAAAGACTTTTTTTCTTTAAATTAAAAAAAAAATGCTATCTTTGTATTGATAAACATTGATTCATAGACTTTTTATGTTAAAGTCTTATGTATTTCCTCTTATTTGAGGAGTTGCGCTAAGAATCATATAACTTTATTTACTTTTAAAACTCAACTCAAATGAAGATGAATATTTATTATCAATCGAGAGATTACAGAACAATTCAACTGTGGAAAAATGTAACGGCGGAGCAGTGGAATGATCCGCAATGGCAGTTGCGAAACAGAATAACGACAGTTGCGCAATTAAAACAGGTAATTCAATTAACCCCTTTTCAGCAAGAAGAGATTGAGCGGACGCTTCAGGTTATGGCGAGTGAAGGGAAAGAGGCGTTGAGAATAACCCCTTATTATGCGTCATTAATGCAGGAAGACCCTTTTCATCCGAAGATGCTGCCGGGAGAGAAGGAGCGAAAACGACTTGATCCGATTTTTTGGCAATCCGTGCCGACACCGGCCAATTTATTATTCCCGAATACAGGAAAAGAGGGCGCTATGGATGAGGGTAGTCGTTCCTTCGGAGCTGCATACCAACGTTATCCCAATCGGGTGGCCTTGTTTGTTGCAGAAAATACAAGCTGTGCTTCCTATTGCGTTCATTGTCAGCGGGCTAAATCGCTTGATTGTACTACGGAAGTGAACCGCGAAGAAATTAATAAAGGACTATTTTACATAAATTATAATGAAAATATTGATGAGGTTTTGGTTACGGGCGGCGATGCCTTGATGGTCAGTCGTTCAAGATTGCAATATATTCTAGAAGAGTTAAGCAAAATACCTCATTTGCGAGTTATTCGAATTGCTACACGAGTCCCGGTTGTATTGCCGATGGCGGTTACGGATGAACTATTGGATTTGATTAATTCATCGGCGAATCGCTACGCGACAGGATGTCCCAAATATGTGTATTTTATGACCCATGTTAATCATTATCAAGAAATTACAGCCGAATTTGCATCAGCAGTCGAAAAAATACGCAAAAAAGGATTTACAATTCGAAATCAAACAGTTTTATTGAACCATGTTAATGATTATTATAAGACTTTAGCAGAGACATTCAGGAGGATGATGTGGGTGGGGGTTCATCCCTATTATTTATTGCAGTGTCATAAAGAAAAAGGAATTGTACATTTTATAACACCTGTGCAAGTGGGGAAGATATATATGAAACATCTGCAAGGTTGGATTTCCGGCATTACGATGCCTAAGTATGCTGCCAACATTGAAGGGGGCGGAGGAAAAGTGTTGTTGATGCCATCCGGACACGATACCTTAAATCTGGAAGCATCCATTGATGAAAAAATATCGGAAAGTTTTGCTTTGGTATCTACTTGGGACGGAAAAAAGATCTATCGGTATGAGTCTTTGGGACGAGCTACTCAAGATGAATTCGAAGACGCGATGGAGATTATGAATCGCTTTATAGGTCGGAAAGGGGTTTTCTTTCCGAAAGTAATTATTGTTGATGAAAAAGGGAAGCATATTGAGACAACCTTTCGTTCGAAATTACCTATTGTAGAACAACTGAAAAAATCACAATTATTGGATTATACCTTGAACGGTAAAAATGCGCCACTGACTAATCCTCAAGATATATTGGAAGAATTGGATGCGTTTTATTTGCAACAAAAACGTTAGTTCAATAGAAATTAATGATCTCTTCTTGTCCGGACACAACGGATGCTGAATGCATTCGTTTTTTCGACTTGTTGCAGCAAAATATCAGGACAATTGTAATGAATACACGGCACGGAGATTCTGGTTTCATCGGTTTCAGAAAGGGTAATAAAGTAACTATTGCCTTTTAGGTTATAAAAAAGACCATTTGAGTAATATCCTGCCGGTAAAATATTGAATTCACTATTATTGTTTCCTGCACCGTCAATCCAATCGTAATTGCTTCTGAGTTCAGAAACATTATATTGGCTAGAAATCGTATTAAATTCTTCCATGGTAGGAATGTGCCATCCTTCGGGGCAAGCTCCCTGTATTTCTTCTTCATCGGGATCATAGGAACCGCCAACCGGAATATGGAGTGCGGAATACCAATCGTAAAGTCTTCCGTACATACTTATATTTGCCTGCACATCCGGGTATAGTTGAGAGGAGTAACCAATAGCTGTCGGTATTTCAGTCCCGTCCGAATAGAGTGTGGAACGAAGATTTTGTGTCATCCAGCAAAGGCGTCCGTATGATTTTGTGGTATATTGATTTCCTTCGTTATCGGTTGCATAGAAAGAAATTCCGTAGTTAGAACCGCAAGGAGAAATTTCGATATTCTGTTCTCCGGAGCCAAGACATTCGTCTCCGGATTAACATAGACTAAATAAGTGTATCTTCCTGTATCGGGAATATCAATAGGTTGTATAGATGTATGATTATCGATCGAAGACCATGTGTACGTACCCAAATTCTTATTGGTAGTAACAAACCAATTATAAGTATTGCCAAAATCCGGATTTATAATACTTAAAGAGTCTTGTACATCGAAGAATTTTGAGAAAACGTCTCTTAAACGACTCGTATGAAAATTCATATTAATGGGCACAGCGTTACTGTAAAAAAATCTGTTCGAATATGTTACCCAAAAACGAACATAGTAATTATAATATGAATCGTCTAAAGTTTGTCCTACATACGGAATGGGATTGGTAAATTGTTCGTCGGCGGAGATTTCCCATCCGTTATCTTGAAGAATAAGGTTAGGAGTTATCGTTGGTTCGGTGAGTTTAAGTGCTTCTCCGGGGCAGATGGTTGGGGGAGAGGTAATGGTTGATATGGTAGGGAAATAGGTTTGAATATTGTCAATGAATAAGGAATAAAGGTTGTTATAAGGAGTAGAAACTTGGCTAATGACAAGCACCAGGGTGTCACCTTGAGTGATACTGTCTGCTCCAAAGTCTACCGGCCCGCTGGAACCTTGTTCCGCAATGTAATTTTCCAAAATATCAGATGGATTAAAACGGTTTTTATAAAGAACCATATAGATTTGAGTTTGCTGATCTGTAACAGAAATATTGATACATCCGTCATAAAGGGCAATAAACGTATAGGATTCGTAAACCATGGGATTCGTCACATATATAGATGGAGCATAATGATTTGAGCAGGTCGTAGAAATCCCACTTCGAAATAGCCGTCCGGTTTGAACTCCATGAGAAGTATCAATGATACCAATTGGATATGGCATTGGGGATTCGGAAAAGGTATGTGTAAGAGAAATTTGTGCATTGGAATTAAATGAAAACAATAGGATGCAAAGCAACAAAATTGAACTAATGTAAGATTTCATAAATTGATTTATATTATTATAAATAAACAGATAATTCTTTTTATTTGAAAAAATCAGGCAAATTTAATTAAAATTTCAATTTAAATAAAAATTTTTTTTCAAAAAATAAAATAATGGAACTGCTTTATTATGAAAAAGTTAGTTTATTATTATAAAGCAATTTTAAGTTTTAGTCGCACACTACGTCCTTGCATTGGATAATTTTTAATGATTTCATAATGCAAATCGGCGATATTTAAGACTTCCATTTTGAGTGAGATTGGGATGTTGTTGGAATTGAAAGAATAACCTAACCCGATGCTGCCGTCAAGGTATGGGGGCAATCTGTTTTCATCTGTATTTTGTTGGAGGGCATAACGTTCTCCGGCCATAATCAAATCTCCGCTTAGCGTAAAACGATATATAGTCAAGGTGAGGTGAAATGCTCCTGAATGTTTTGGGGTATAGGGAATTTGATGTTTGTATGTTTTTGAATCAGGATCAGTCATGTCTTGAGCAGATTGGAATGAATAATTCCCGAGAAGTTGTAGCTGAAGAAATGAACAGGGTTGC
Source organism: Bacteroidota bacterium (assembly GCA_022708105.1). GTDB lineage: Bacteria > Bacteroidota > Bacteroidia > Bacteroidales > WCHB1-69 > DUOL01. The sequence goes on along the minus strand of JAKIZI010000008.1, from coordinate 19,942 downwards.
CAAAATAGATTAACATTGGCATCAACGCCCCAAATATTCACTTTTCCATAATTAAGCATCGTCCATATAAATAGATTTTTATTGGGAATGGGCACAATTTTGTCTCTCACTTGGTTATGATAAACATCGGAAGTGATGTTGAGAGAAAAATGAGCCGATGAAAAATAGCGTCCATAGCTCATCCCAAAGTTGTATTGATTGGTTCTTTCGGGATTAAGTGCTGTATTTCCGGCTTCCCGATAATATAAATCGTTAAAGGTGGGCATTCGGAAAATATGTTTGTAGAACAATCTCAGGTAAAACTGTTCGGACAGGATGGGGCGCAAAGAGAAGGAGAGGGCGGGAGAGAGTCGGTTTACATTTTTGGCTGTTTGCGCATTACTGTGTTGAAGATAGAGCGAATGGAGCAGATGTCCTGTGATATTCAAATGTTTGTGGTTGTATTGCCCTGCAAGGACAGTGAGTATACTTAATCTTCCCGGATTAGGAAAGTCAGGTAAGTTGGCACTCATGTTTTGGTAAGCGAGGTCATTGGATAGTGCAACTTTAAATTTGCGGTATTGATAGCGAAGTGCATTAGACAGGTAATATTCTCTTTGAATGTATATGTTATTCAGATAATGTTCTTCGTTGAGATAGTCCGGGTCAAGGTAGCGTGTATACCCGTAATCAAATTTGGCAGAGGAACGATAGGTGAATTTTTTAGAGAATACTTTTTGAAACTTAGCTTGTCCGTATATGGCTTTATCCCAAAGACGTTCTTTGGAATTAAGATTGTAGAGAATTGTCGCTCCCGGCAAACCTCGTTCAGAGTCATAATAAGAAAATAATAGAGTAAGCAATGAACTGTCCTTGAAAGAGGTGTATAATCCCATTTCGGCACTTAGTGCTTGTATGTCTGAATTTTTTCTTCGTTCTGTAGAGACGCTGTCGCCGGCATTCCCGAAGTTCATTTTAAAGGGATAGTTGCCCCGGCTTTGTATATAATTAGCTCGAATAAAAGTGATTACTTCGGAGTCGTGTGGATGTTTTTTGGATTTAAGCAAATTGCTTATTTTTAGGTATGGGTTAAAAAGGTAGTAAGAACCGGCGGTAAAATTAAAATTCACGGATGTCCTTTGATTATTTTTGAACTGTGGAATTGAATTTTGAATATCAATAAGGTTTGCGGCGGCAAATTGGCGTGCAGGCACCAATAAATCTTCTTGCTGTGCTTGAATCAGGGATAGCGTTTCAACATTTTCAAGACTGATTCTTCCGAGATCAATTTGTCCGGTTTGGGAATTGGATAGCGTAATTCCTTCGTAGGCAACAGCAGTATGTTGGGAGCCGAAGCCTCTCACGGAAATTGTTTTAAGTCCCCCGACACCACCATAATCACGAATGACTACGCCGGAGAAAAATTTTAAAGCATCTGAGACTTGAATGGCAGGCAGTGATTGCAGTTGTTGTAGATGGAGCGTTTGGACCGGGGTTGCTGTGCCGATTTCAGGATTTGCAGGTGAAGCAGAAACTTCAACTTCTTTTAATTGTTGTTTGAGGGTATCTGTTTGTGAAAACAAAAGTACCGGAAGCCCGAATAGTACAAAAAAGAGAGGAAGAATCTGTTTTGAATAAGTAGACTTCACCATTCATTAGTTTAGATTATTGTGCAATTAAAACCTTACCTTCACGGGTTAAAAGGATGAACCGATCTTTATAAACAATTACTTGTTTTAAGTTTTCTATTCCAAGCGAAATTATGGTTTCGTCCATTCTTTTATAGTCATAACGATGTAAATTATTGTCTTTAAGATAGTAAATGAATTGATTGTCCATTTGAATTTTTTGTGATGTACGAATTCCAATGGTTTTAATGTACGTTCCGAAGGAATCGAAAAAAAGAATTCCCGTTTCGGGATTATTCATCACAATAGTTTTTTCGGACAGTACCAATAGTTGAATGGGATTGAAATCAGGAATCGAGTGATGTGTTTTGGATTGTTCATTCAAATAGAAGTCAAGTTTAATCAAATTTCTTTCTATTTCATTATAAATCCAGATATGATTAGAGGTTGAGTAAGCTGCAAGAAGAACAGAATGGTACTGTTTGCTTGCGAAATCCAATTCTTCTATAATTGGGGACAAATGGTCGTCAAGAAAGATTATTTTTCCTGATTCTTGATAGAAAAGCATGATTTTCATCGGTGAAGATAAGTCTATATCACTAATAGTCCCTAAAAAAGCATTTTGGTATGAAAATAAAAATTCCCCTTCACTTGAATACTTGTAAAGAGAATTTTCTGAAATTATATAAATAAATCCGCGATTATCGAGGGCAATTTGTTCCCCTTTTACTTTAGGGATTTCTTTATAAATTCCAATGGAATCTTCTTGGCTGAATCCATTCAGGATAATGGATAAAAAAAATAATAAAAAAAATCCTTTTTTTCCCATAATAAGCTTTATATAATAAACGGAATAAGAAAAAAAGTAGTATCAGTGCAGTTAGAAAATTTACACGACAGCGGCTTTCAGGCGTTCTGCATTTTCGGCAACTTGCAGTGCTTCAATAGTATCTTCAATATCTCCGTCCATAAATCCAATCAAGTTGTACATAGTTAAGTTGATCCGATGATCGGTAACCCGATTTTGGGGATAATTATATGTTCTAATTTTTGCGGAACGGTCTCCGGTCGAAACCATCGTTTTTCTTTTTGAGGCCACTTCATCAAGATATTTTTGATATTCCATTTCAAAAATACGATTTCGCAAAACACTCATTGCTTTATCCAAGTTTTTTAATTGCGATTTTTCGTCTTGGATGGCTACTACAATTCCTGTAGGAATATGGGTAAGACGAACAGCGGAGTATGTTGTATTTACAGATTGCCCTCCCGGTCCTGAGGAACAATAGGTGTCTTTACGAATGTCGCTTTGTTTTAACTCTACATCAAACTCATCAGCTTCAGGGAGCACGACTACTGAAGCGGCAGAGGTATGAACTCGCCCCTGGGCTTCGGTTTGAGGAACTCTTTGGACACGATGAACCCCTGATTCATATTTCATAAGTCCGTAAACGCCTTCTCCATGAATATTAAAGACAATTTCTTTATATCCGCCCACAGTACCTTCCGTCATGGATATTACTTCAATCTTCCAATTCTTCTTATCGCAAAAATGTTGGTACATTCGGAACAGGTCTCCTGCAAAGATACTGGCTTCGTCTCCACCGGTCCCGGCTCTGATTTCAATTTGTGCATTCTTCCCGTCTTGCGGGTCGGATGGGAGAAGTAACAAACGAATATCCTCTTCTAATTGATCTCTTTCGGTAATGAAATTATCTAACTCCACCTTAGCCATTTCACGAAAATCTTCATCTTTTTCGGTAAGCAAAAGGTCTTTAGTATTGAGGATATTGTCCAATACATTTTTATATTGCTTATAGGCATCTATAATGGGCTGTAAGTCTTTATAATCCTTTGTTAATTTTATATAACGTTTCATGTCGGACATGATGTCCGGTTGGATAATTTCCTCGCCGATTTCAATCCACCGCTGATGTATAACTTCCAGTTTATCCAATAAATCGTTCATCTGTTCTCCTGTTTTTTTGAGGTTGCAAAATTACATCAAATTTTTCAATTAACGAAACTTTATGAGTGATTTGTTTCGTGGGGAAGTTCACAAATAGAAATATAAAGTCTAATAGGACAATTTAATTCTGTCTCCGGGCTGAATGACGGATTTTTCATTGAGGTTATTGTACATAAAGATACAATGAAGTTGCACGGCATATTTTTGGGCAATATAACGAAGAGTTTCCCCTTTATTGACGATGTGAACCTCTTGATATTTTTTGCTTTTAGGTTCAATATAGACAACTTGATTCTTTTTCGGTTCAGTTCCGGGAGCAGTGTCGTTAAACTTACGCAACTCTTTTTCCGAACGCTGTACGGCTTTTCCGATACTTTTATAGGTGTCTCCTTCACGCGCAATAATAAATTGAGTCTTGTTGTTTTCATATACGGGCAATTCAGTCCAAGGACATTCTCCCAAAGGAAAATTGTCCGGAGATGCTGTGAAAATAGTAGCCGTTGCAGGAATATCAGGTTCTTTTTGGGATTTTAATATTGGTTTGGGCGCTTCTTCTTGTGTTTTAGTATTTGGACGAGTTGTCGTTTTATGGGCAATTTGTACGCTATCTTCTTTGCTGATTGTCTGAATTGGATTGCTATTTCGCAAATACAGAGAGTCTAATCGGTGAATATTAAATCGTTCAATCAGACCGATTAATTTGTTGGCATACTCCGGATTAGTTGCGTAACCTGCTGCTTTTAAGCCGACTGCCCAAGCTTTGTAATCCATAATATCTAAAGTGAACAAATCTTTATATCTTGGTCTTGATGTTAGAAATAAAGAATGGTCATTGTATGAATCTTCAACTTGTTCATATTTTCTAAAACATTCTTGTAACTCATCATCATCTATCCGAATCGTATCTCCAGTCCAATTGGTGTGACACTTGATACCGAAGTGATTTTTACCCATGGTCGCCAATTTGCTTGTTCCACAAGCACTTTCAAATATTCCTTGAGCCAAAGTAATACTAGCAGGAATTTTGTATTCGTGCATTTTCTTCAAGGCAATTTCTTTATACTTGTCAATATAAGTGTAAATATCGGCTTCTGTATATTGCCCAAAGCTAAAGAATGATAAACTGATAAAAATATTGATTAAGAATATTTTAAAAATAAATAGTTTGTTTTTGATAGTCATAATGTACACTTTTAAGATAAAGCTTCAAGAATAAGGTTGGTGTATAGGTCTTTGATATCCATACCTAAAAATTGAATTTGATGAGGAATAATACTCATCGATGTTTGTCCCGGTATTGTATTTATTTCAAGAAATATTGGCTTCCCTTCAGGAGTAACAATATAGTCCATTCTAACAACCCCTTTGCATCCTAATCGGTGGTATATGGTTTCGGAATAGTCAAAAATGGCGTTGCTGCATTCTTCTCCAATTTCGGCAGGAGTTTTCATATCATGAAGATGATCGGTATATTTGGATTCAAAATCATAAAATTCATTTTTACTGATAATTTCAGTGATGGCCAATTTTTGAATGGAGCCGTTGATTCGCGTCATCCCGCAGGTTACTTCTCTTCCGGGAATGAATCTTTCAATCATGATCTGATTGTCATGTCGAAAAGCTTCTTTAATTGCTTCTTGTAATTCTTTTTCGTTATGCACTTTTGTTACTCCGACACTGGAACCTGAATTGCACGGCTTAACAAAACAGGGCAATTCGCAGACGGAAATTATTTGCTTAGAATCAATGATGTCATTTTTGTAAAAATGCAATGAAGGTGAAACAGGAACCCCAAAATGAGCAACTGTCAGATTACAAAAATATTTATTGAACGTTAAGGCTGAAGAGAAAAGATCGCATCCCGTATACGGAATCTGAAGCATGTCGAAATACCCCTGAATTTTCCCATCTTCTCCCGGAGTCCCATGTATGGCAATAAATACGACATCAAATTTTGTTTTTTTATGATCTATGGTTAATGAAAAATCATTTTTGTCAATGGGGTAAATCTTTCCGTTAGAATCGGTGTATGTCCATTCAAGCCCTTTAATATGAATAAAATATGGAATGAAGAGATTTTTATCCAAAATATTGAATATATTCTGAGCCGTTTTGAGCGAAATTTCATATTCCCCTGAATTACCTCCGGCTAAAATAGCTACTTTTTTCATAACATTATTTATTTATCATTCCGACAAAATTACATTTTTTTTCCCCGTTTTTTTGTTGCTTTCTGAAAAATTATAACAATACGATTGTTAAAAAAATCATACAATTTATTCCCTTAATCAGAGTGATTTTTTTATTGTTTTTTTACTTGTTCTATTCATGAAAAAATGTAATTTTGTGCTCTTTAATTAAGAATTATAAGAAAATGAAAATCAGACTCATGTGCCCCGAAGATTATGATGAGGTCTATAATTTATGGACAGTTACAGAAGGAATGTGCCTTCGTAATTACGATGATTCTAAGGAAGGAATTACCAAATTTATACTTCATAATCCAACTTCTAATTTTGTTGCGGAGGAAAACGGACAAATTATTGGGGCGATTTTATGTGGCATGGATGGACGGCGAGCTTACATTTATCATGCCACGGTCAAACCTGAGTATAGAAGAAAAGGAATTGGAAAAGAATTGCTAAATGCAGTTTATGGAGCAATTCAACAAGCTGGAATTCGTAAAAACGGACTTTTGGTTTTAAAAGATAATCATGTCGGAAATGAATTCTGGCGTGCATGCGGATGGCAGGAACGGACAGAACTCAATTATTACAGTATAAACATGAAATTACAAGAGGAAGATGAAAACACCCCAAAATAGTTTATATCAGCGCCCGTCATGGGACGAGTATTTTATGGAAATTGCTAATACCGTAAGCGGACGGGCAACGTGCGACCGGGGAAGAAGTGGTTGTGTCATTGTGCGGGATCGGCAAATATTGGTTACCGGCTATGTGGGCTCTCCCAAAGGATTGCCTCATTGCGATGAAGTGGGCCATCAATTGAAACGAATGGTACATGAAGACGGATCAGTAACCCAACATTGTGTGCGTACGGTGCATGCGGAGCAAAACGCTATTTGTCAGGCGGCAAAACTCGGAATTTCATTGAATGATAGTACGTTATATTGTAGAATGACTCCGTGTCGTATTTGTGCCATGTTGATTATTAATTGTGGTATTAAAAGAGTAGTGTGTGAAAAAAAATACCACGACGGAGTAGAATCAGAAGAGATGTTTAAAACCGCGGGAGTAGAACTCTCATTTTTTTCTGAGGAGATTGAACAATATGAAAAACAATAGTTGCTTGATTTATAACAACTTTGTATTCGAATTAGAAATCCAAATATTGTTGGTAAAGAATTTGTAAATAAGATTTCCCGTAGAGCTGTTCTCTATTTTTAATGGAATCGTTTTCAAAAGAAGAGGGATAAAAATAATTCTGGAATCCGTCATATCTCAAAAACTGCTCTTTCCGAATCCAATTGAGTCCCCAAGAAGTTTCAAATGCCGCAAATTCTTCTGTGTTCGGGTTGAAGATGTCCAAACTCCATTCGTACGCATCTGTAGAAATTTGTAATTGTTTTAATATGGTCAACGGAATATCCACCTGAGAACACAACTTATCTACAGTGGTGCCACGGTATTCATCTTTGAGAACTTCCCCAAACCATAACATTGGAATATGTTGATATTCAGGACTATGATAATCTCTCTCTTTGTGAGTCCGATGGCTATGGTCTGCAACAAGAATAAAAAGAGTATTGGCATACCATGGCTGCAATTTTGCCATATCTAAATACTTCTTAATGCAATAATCCGTATATTTTGCCGAATTGAGGTAGGGGAGTTCTGCACATTTCCAATCTAATTGGGATACAATTTTGGGTTCATCGTAAGGAGAATGTGTGCTTCCTGTGAATATCATGCTAAAGAATGGTTCTTTTTCTTGATTCATCTCTTTAATATGATAGGTTAGAACATGCTCGTCAAAAATGGACAGTTTTCCTCTCTCTAAATTAGATGGAAAGTCCTTTTCTTCCACAATTTTATCAAATTGATTGGCCATCATGTACGCTTTTAAATTCCCGTACACCAAGTCTCCTCCAAAGTAAAAAGAGGAGTTATATCCTTTCCCGTTAAGGTCTCGGACGATGCTGTTCAATTTTTGATATTTTTCGAAATTATCGGTAATATTGTGGATCGGAACCGGAGGAAAACCGCTCAAAAGAGCAGATAATCCTTGTTGGGAACGATGACCGTTGGAATAGAGACGAGTGAATAAAATTCCTTCTTTTTCAAGTTGGTTAAAATAGGGAGTAATTCCTTTTTCACCGGTAATTGTTTCAATTAAATCAGCAGACCAACTTTCCAATACAATCAATACAATATTTACGTTTTGCGATTTTAAAACCCGAATAGTAGTGTCTTTTTCAATTGTAAATAGTTCTTCTACAAGAGATTCAGCGGTATTTTGTTTTAGGTGTGCAAAAGGATTTTTTTGATTTAAAGAGCTGAAATTAACAATGCTGTGCATGAGATTCCATGTCGGATTGACTGCAGCATCATTGAGTGTCTGATTTTTCGAAAAATAGGCAGCACTTTGTGAAATGGGAATTTGGGAAATGCCGCCCCGAATGCCCGCAAATTGAATGGAGAGTCCTACTATTAAAAGTCCGATACTTTGAAAATAAAAACGAGGAATCGTTTTGACTTTCGGCTTTATGATAAATCGCAAATAAATAAAAATAGCTGCGGCTGCCATTAAAATGCTACCCGTAATCACCATAACGGTATGAAATGTACTTGCGGATTTGATTACTTCGTCAGGGTTTTGTAAATAGGTGAGTGCTTTGTAATTGATTTTTGTTGACCATTCACTATAGACTGCAATGTCTGAGAAAATAATAATAGAACAAAGAGTGATAAGTATTATGGAATAAATGGAAAGAATAATATCCGGAAAATTCTTATTTACAGCTAATTTAATAGTAATCAAGATGAAAGGAATAACCATTATATAGGAAATGGTCGAGTAGTCCAAACGAAGAGGTTGTATGAACGTCATCAGAATTTCTGTAAGGGCAATTCCACTTAGGCCGGAAATATTTGCCAACAAAAAAAATAGTCGCCCCAATACAAAAAATAGAAACCAAAAGAGATAGTGTTTAAGAATGGTTATGAGATAGTGAATCATAGTATTTTATCTTGTTCCAAAAATTGCGCTTCCGATTCGCACGAGGGTACTTCCTTCTTCAATGGCCAATAGATAGTCATCTGTCATGCCCATTGAGATTTCCGTAAAATAATCTTTATCTTTATAATAATTCGATTTAAGATGGTTGAAAATGGTGGCGAGGGTTTTGAATTCTTGCTTTATTTGTGTGGTATTGTCTGTGTATGTTGCCATTCCCATAACTCCATGAATTGCAACATGTTTAAAGATGCTGCATTGAGGGTTGCGAAGGAGCGTGTCACATTCTTCAAGGTCAAGTCCGAATTTTGTATCTTCTTGGGCAATATGAAATTGGAGCAAACAGGGAATTGTGCGGTGATGTTTGGCCGCTTGTTTGTCGATTTCAGCCAATAAAGGAAGACTGTCAACGGCATGAATCATCGATACAAATGGGGCAATATATTTCACTTTATTGGTTTGAAGATGACCGATAAAATGCCATTCAATATCTTTGGGAAGAAGTTCGTATTTCTCTTTCAGCTCTTGTGCTTTATTTTCTCCGAAAATGCGTTGTCCGTGAGTATAGAGAAGATTAATTTCCTCTACAGACTTGGTTTTAGATACTGCTACCAAACGTACTTTCTCAGGAAGTGATTTAAGTATGGAAAAATAACGGTTTAAGTCCATGATGTAGTGAATTTAAACTTTTCTTTCAACTGATTTCAGAATTAAGAATTTTTATATATCAAACGATATTATTTTATAAATCGTATTGAAAATGAGGTTTTATTCTCCGTTTTTCGCGTTATCAATCATAAAATGAAGTCGGTTAAGAATATTGGCTTCAGAAGTTCCTCCATCGAAATCGAGAAAGAGTAAATTCATTTTAGGATAGGTCTTTTTAATTTTCTTTTCAATACCTTTTGAAATTACGTGATTTGCAATACAGCCGAAAGGTTGCAGACTAATGGCATTGTATATCTTATTTTCGGCAAAAGCGGAAATCTCTCCGGGAATGAGCCATCCTTCTCCAAATTGGGCTGCCAAACTGATAATTTTAGATGCGTTGAGTGAATCTTTTTCCAAATCTGCAAAAGGCCGATAATAGCTGTATTCTTGCGAGGCATTATCAAATTTTTCTGCAATTTGTCTTATTTTTTTAAAAATATAGTTTGAAAAAAATAAAGGTGTCGTAACTTTTTTAATGTGAAGATCTTTTTTGATTTGTAAGTTCACAAATTCACAAATAAAAAAATTGTACAAAGAAGGGGCAACCACTTCAATCCCTTGTTCAATAAGCCAATTAATGACATTTTTGTGACTGAAAGAGTTGTATTTTACATAGATTTCGCCTACTACACCAATAACCGGAGCTTTAATATTATGGTTGATAATACTATTAAAATCTTTTACAGCTTGGGTAATCAATTTTATCAAATCTTTATGACGTTTAGTTTCGATGCAAGGTTTTGCCAATTCCAAATACTTGTCTTTAAGTTCTTTGGCGGCGCCTTTTCGAATCTCTCTTACAATAGCCGGATAATATAGTTTCGCCAAAGTATCCACATACAACATCGCATAAAGTGCCGTAACGGCAGATTTTGCCCATTTGAGTTCAAATCCGGGTTGTTCGTTCAAAATACCGCTTCCAAAAGAAACGGAAACAACCGGAATTGAATTAAATCCCCCTGAAAGGAGGGCTCTCTTAATCATGGAAATATAGTTACTGGCGCGACATTGTCCTCCCGTTTGGGTGATGGCAACCGCAATTTCGTCAGGATTGAATTGACCTGATTGCAATGCCTTCATAATGTCTCCAACGACCAAAGTCGCCGGATAGCAAATTTCGTTATTTGCATATTGCAATCCAATATCATTTGAGGCCGCATCGCTCGGCGGAAGAACATGCATATCAATATCCATTAATTTGAATATTGAAGGAAGTAATTCCGAATAATTTTCTGCAAAATAGGGAGCTATAATGGTACGATGTTTGTCCTTTTTTTCAAAAATAGGAGTTCTCTTAATAGGGATGCATATAGGTTGTTTTTTACTTTTATGACTCTCTATAAGGGAACGAATACGTAATTTTAGCGAGCCGATATTGTTGACATCATCTACTTTAAGTAAAGTGTAACTTTTTCCTTTCGCTTGAAGTAACTGCTTAATCTCTTCATTGATAAATGCATCCGGACCACATCCAAAGGAGGTGATCTGAACAAAATGAACTTGTTCCGGCTGATTGGCAACCCATTTCGCAGCTTTGAGAATACGATTCGGAAATGCCCATTGTGCCACAGAATCTGTAGTATCAAAAAAATCACCTTCCGAAAAACGAACAATGTCTTCATTAACTACCGTAACACCAAAATCTGCAATTGCTTCAGATATTTTGTGCTGAATTAAGGGATCAATGTGGTATGGTCGTCCGGCCAAAACAATAATAGATTTTCCTTCTGACAAAGCTTTTTTGTAAAGATGATGTACGGTGCTTTTAAGGGAATCTTCATAATCGGCTTGTGATTGGAGTGCTTGCTTGATCGCATGTTTAATGATAGATTTCTCAATGTCAAATTGAAGTAAATATTTTGTGAGTGAGGCTGTCAATAAACTTTTTTCATTGAAATTGAGTACCGGAGAATCAATAGGGATGTTGTAAAGTTCCTGCGGCTCAATGGCGCTTATCAGCACATCCGAATAACCTGATACAATGGGACAATTATAGCTATTGGCTGCTTTTGAATGTTCTTGTCGTTCGTAAACTATATAGGGATATAAAATTCTGTCAACATTTTTCTTCAACAAATACATAATATGCCCATGCATAAGTTTTGCAGGGAAACAAATATTATCTGCCATGATGGTTTTAATTCCCTTTTCGTATTGTGCCACTGTTGTGACACCGGAAAGCAAAGGACGAATATTGCATGCGGTTAGCAAGCTGTGCCAGAATGGGTAATCTTCATAAAAGATAAGTCCTCTCGGGATTCCCATGGTGAATCGTGGCTGAACTAACTTATCGTTTCTTGCAAAAAGCATATTATACTTAATCTTATGAAAATTATCCCCCTTGTCTGCTTCGGTATCTAAATTGGAAAAAACGTTATCACACTTGTTTCCGGAATAAAACTTTTTTTGGTTTGAAAAAACTATTTTTTTAATAGTACATTGGTTCTCACAACCATTACAATGCAGATCTGTTGTACTGAATGTTTTAACCATTAAGAGGTCATTCAAAGAAATGGGGTCTTTTGATGTAGTCATGGACATTTGCTCATCTTCCCAAGTTTGTCGGGCATAGAGTGCCGCTCCGTATGCCCCCATCAATTCCGGAATGTTGGATATGTGAACTTTTTTTGTTGTGAGCAGTTCCAAACAACGAATTACAGAAAGATTTTTAAATGTGCCTCCTTGAACTACAATATGATTGCCTAATTCCTCTGGATTTTTTAATTTTAAAACTTTAAAAAGACAATTTTTAATAACAGAGTAGGAGAGTCCTGCTGCAACATCTTCAATGGCAGCTCCTTCACGAAGTGATTGTTTGACTTTAGAGTTCATGAAAACAGTACAACGTGTTCCCAAATCGCAGGGCTTTTGGGCTTGACATGCCATAAGCGCAAAGTCACTGACCGACATTCCCAGCATATTGGCAAACCCATCAATAAATGAACCGCATCCCGAAGAACACGCTTCATTAATTTCAATATTTTGAATAGAACCATTTTCCACAAAAATGGCTTTCATATCTTGTCCTCCGATATCCAAAATGAAACTGACATTGGGGTTGATGTGCTGGGCTGCAATGTAATGTGCCATTGTTTCTACAATGCCATGATGAAGATTAAATGCAGTTTTTAATAAATTTTCCCCATAGCCGGTTACGGAACTTGATACAAAATTAATTTCGCTGTCCCCAAGACTTTCGCTGAATTTTTGCATTCCCTTTGCAAATGAGCCGATTGAGTCTCCGAGATTTTTTGCATAATAGTCATAAATGATTTCATTATCTTGATTGATAATGACAATTTTGGTGGTGGTTGAGCCGGAGTCCACCCCCATAAATAGTTTGTCTTTTTGGGGATTATAGCTCACTTTTTGAATCGTGTGTGTGCTTATTTTTTGTCGTCGAGATTCAAATTCTTCTTGAGAGTCGAAAAGTGCGGGAAGGTCAGATTGTAGTGAGATATTTTCATGGAGTAACTCGCTCACAAGTTTCTTTAATTCCGTAATTGATAGAGAAGGTTGCTCTTTGGAAACCGATAAAGCAGTTCCATGTGCAGGGACTAATTCGGGGTGTTCACAAGTGATGATTTCGGATTCATCGTATTGTAAGATTTTTAAAAATGCTTTTTTTAATTCGGGTAAAAATGCAAAAGGAGCTCCGCAAAAGAAAAGTTTTGGAACAACTTCATATCCTCTTGATAAAGAACTGATTACTTGTAGGGCAACTGCATGAAAAATAGAGCCGATAATATTATGGCGTTGCACATTATTGGCAACCAAATTTTGTACATCTGTTTTGGAAAAAACGCCACATCGAGAGGCAATAGGATAAATAATTTCGGCTTTTTGCGCGTAATTATTCATCTCTTCCATCGGAATTCCAAGCAGTGTCGACATCTGATCGATAAAAGCTCCGGTTCCTCCGGCACAACTTCCATTCATCCTAATGTCCGGCTGACGGTTGGGATTGAAAAATATCATTTTACTGTCTTCTCCTCCCATGTCAATAAAAGTTTTTACTTCCGGATGTGTATCTCGAATGTATTGAATAGAGGAAACAACCTCCTGGGTGAAAGGTAAATGTAGCCGTTCCGAAATGCCCATCCCGATAGAACCGGTAAACATAATTTGTATTGGCTCGTTCCCGATTAAAGGAGTGGCGTCTTCCAATAAATCGAGAAGTACCGGAATAATCGAAGCATGATGCCGTGCGTATCGCCGATAAATTACTTGATTATCCGGATTAAGTATAATACCTTTCAGACTTGTTGAGCCTATGTCTATGCCTAATTTCATGATATATGAGTCCTGTGCTAATGTCTAATTAATTGATTATGATTCATCCTTTTCACTCAATTCTAACCATCTAGTTGATTTTATGTCCAACTCTTGGTCAATCTCCTGATAGCGTTTTGCCAATTCAGTTAAGTCACTTCCGGCAGTTTCGCCCAAATTCATCTTTGCTACAATTTCCTTTTTCTCTTGCTCTATTTTCTCAATTTCGATTTCTAATGCCATTATTTCTTGTTTTTCCTTATAAGTCAACTTGTTGGAAGTTTTTTTAGGAGGAGCAGGATTAATATCATTTGAGATTGTTGTTTTCTCTTTTTTTCGTTGAATTCTTATTTCACGTTCTTTTTCGACTTTATATTCTGTATAATTGCCATAAAAATCTTTAATGTTTCCATCCCCTTCAAAAACAAATAGATGGTCAACCAATTTGTTCATAAACCAACGGTCATGACTGACCACCAACATACAACCTTCAAAATTCTCAAGAAAATCTTCCAAGAGATTAAGAGTATCTATATCAAAATCATTGGTGGGCTCATCCAAAATTAAAAAATTTGGATTTCTCATCAGCACGATGAGCAAGTGAAGTTTGCGTTTTTCACCGCCGCTTAAATCGTCATAGTATGCGTATTGTTGCTCAAATTTAAAGCCAAAATTGTTTAAAAATTGAGATGCACTGACAAAATTTCCGTTTTCAGTACGTATAATTTCCGCTTCTTCTTTAACTAAATCGATAATTCTTTTATTGCCTTTAATCGAAAGTCCGTCTTGAGAAAAATATCCGAATTTGATGGTCAATCCGGGGGTGATTTTTCCGCTCGCGGCTTTTAATTCTCCCATTATTAATTTGAGAAATGTGCTTTTTCCACTGCCGTTTTTGCCAACGACACCACATTTTTCTCCTTTTTTAAAAATATAAGAAAAATCATCAAGAAGTTTAAGATTGGGATAAGAGAAATTTAAGTTGTTGATTTCTAAAATTTTATTTCCTATCCTTTCTGTTTTTACTTTAAAACCAGAGGTGCGATTCTCCGTTTTTTGAGAGGCCTCTTCTTTTAATTTCGAGAAGGCATTGATTCTGGCTTTTGCCTTTGTGGTTCGGGCTTGCGGAGAGGTGTGTACCCAAGCTAACTCTTTTTGATAAAGTAATTTCAACTTCTCATGTTGCGTTTCCGATTGAACAATTCTTTCTGCTTTTTTCTCGATGTAATAGTCGTATTTTCCTTTATATTGATATAAATTACCATTTTCTAATTCAATGATATTATTACAAACACGATCAAGAAAAAAACGATCGTGAGTTACCATCAATAATGTTGTATTTGATGAAGAAAGAAAATCTTCGATCCACTCGATCATGTCAATATCCAAATGATTGGTGGGCTCATCCAAAATAAGAAAATCACTTTCGGCGATAAGTGTTTTAGCCAAAGCAGTCTTCTTTCTTTCTCCCCCGGACAACTCTTTAATGTTTCTAAAAATATCATGAATGCCAAACTTGGATAAAATCTCTTTAATCTTATTTTCAAAATCCCATGTCTGAAGTCGATCCATCTCAACAATTGCCTTTTCAAGTCGTTGTTGAATTTGGGAATTATTTTCTCCGGAAATTAAAGACATGCAGGTCTCATATTCTTTAACGGCTGCGATGATGGGAGTCTCGGATTCAAAAATTGTATCCAAAACAGAATAATGTTCGGGAAAATGATCTATTTGGGGTAAATAAGCGATTCGTATGTCATTTCGAAGAACCACTTGGCCTTCATCAGGCGACTCTATGCCGGCAATTATATTGAGAAGTGTACTTTTTCCCGTTCCGTTACGAGCAATTAATGCAGTTTTTTGACCTTTTTTGATACCGAATGTGATTTGATCAAATAAGACTTTTTCGCCATAAGTTTTGCTGAGTTTTTCTACAGAAAGGAAATTCATTTTCTACTTATTCATTATAAACTGCAAAAATACACCTTTTTTTTATATAATTAAACAGATGTTTAAAATTAGCAAAAGTCTATTCTTCAATTTTTTCATAAATCCCATACAAATATGGGTTTCCCTTTCTCAGTGAAATTCGGATATCTTGGATTAATATCTGTTTTTTATCTTTATTCCAAAGAAAAATATTAACTTGTGTATTTTTGTTAAATTTTTGAATATCAGCTAATTTTACAGAATGAATCGCCCGATACCATCCTCTTGAATTATGAACTTCTGGGGTAAAATCCATTAAATTTGTGCTGCTCCAAAAAATTTCTTTTTTCCCATTATAAAGTGTTGAGACAACTTCAATATTCTGCATTCTATCTTCAGATGAAAAAATGATTTCAACATCGATGAAATCGTTAGGATGGTATTCAATTTCTCCCAATTGAAAAGTATATGCGCAATTCCACTCTTTTTCGTTAGGAATGTGAATTATCGGAAATTCTCCCAAAGAATCATTATTTATAAGTTGCTTCATATCAATTTGTTGCCAATCTTCAGGGAATTTAGAAGAATGAAAATCGGCAATTGTTTTTGAGTGTTCATCCGTGCACTTTTTCTTAGAAAATAAGCAAGTCTCTCCGGAAAAATAATAATGTTGTTCTTCAATAGCAGGGTAATAATTTTGAATGATTGGAACGAAATTCGGAGGAACTGAAGATATTGCTCCCCAATAAAGCGATGTATAATACTCAGACTGTTGTTGCAAAAATAGATCTAATTGTGCAGGCGTAGGAAAGGAATCGGCAAAAATGATATTATGTACATGTGGATTTTTATTAAGAAAATAGTCAGATATTGACTTATTGCTATACACTAAAAAGAGAGTTGAATCTTTCTTTTCCTCGGGATAATCGGTTATAATTTTTTCATAAACAGAATTATAAAATAGATCAAAATGCTTTCGTTCTAAAATCAAAGTTAGAGAAGACGTTATTAAAATGGCTGCTGTTAATAGGATATTTACTGCAAATTTCTGTTCTTTAAGATGCCCGAAAATGATAAAAAACAGATATGGAAAACTGAAAATAAGAACAGAATATTGTAAAACAGCATTAATATATGTTGAATAAAGATAACCGATAAAAATCGGAAGAAAGAAAAGAGTGAAAAATAAAAGAAATTTTTGTCGGGAGAAAGAATCTTTTTTTAGCGTAAATATGCCGTAAATTATTATAATAATGACTAATGAAATAAGATAAACGGAATGATGAAAGAGATAGGAGAGGTATTCGATTAAAAAAGTAGGAGAAGGCTTTCCCAACCATCCTTCAATTCCCTTGAGCCGAAGATGAGCCATAGTTATAGGCCAATGGGGGAGAAATAACAGGAAAACAATGCCTCCACTGATGAGATATGCCGTACGACGTTTTCCGGAAATGAGGAAAATGCCGATAATTCCTGTAATTAATGCGAAAAGAAAACTGAAATAATGATTATATACTGCTCCGGTACAGGCAATAATATATCCTACTAAATTGGGGTAAAATTTTCGTTCAGGATGTAAAATCAGATGACTCCAACAATAAAACATGAGCAATGTAATAAAAAGTCCGCTCATGTAAGGACGTGCAATTTGACTATTCATTACCATATATTGCAATGATGCTGCAAAAGAGGCTGCAATAAGTCCTACGGTAGGATTAAACCATAGTTTTCCGATCAAGAAAATTAAAACTACTGCTTCAACTCCGGCCAATGCAAATGGCAATTTAACGATCCATTCTGTTGTGCCAAACCAATTTGTCCAATAATATAAAAAAAGTTGTACCCCGGCAGGATGCCCGTCTACGCAAACACCATAACGAATCAAATTTTGAAAATCATCAAATTGTGTTCTGAAAAGGGCACTGAATTCATCATGAGTAAATGGAATTTGATCAAAATGATAAAAACGCAGTAATACAGCTGCAAATACAATTAAAAGTAAGAGCAAATTGTTTTTATCCTTTATTTTTGATTGAAAATTCATGCTATTCGTTGTATCTGCAAAATTAATTTATTTTTTTAATATCCGTTTTGAAAAAATCAGGAAGGAATATATTGAAATTTTATTGAGCATATTCGGAATAAAAAGTGTATATTTGCACCACGAAAAAACCAAGTAAAATAATGTTTAAAAGAAAGAAATTATGAGCGAAATTATTGGAATTTTAGGACGTCAGATTTTGGATTCCAGAGGCAATCCAACAGTAGAAGTTGATGTTTACACCGCTAATGGAGTTATGGGACGCGCTGCGGTTCCGTCAGGTGCATCTACCGGCGTTCATGAAGCCGTGGAATTGAGAGACGGAGATTCATCCCAATTTTTGGGTAAAAGTGTTCAAAAAGCAGTGCAAAATGTGAATAAAGTACTTGCAGAAGAATTAAAAGGAATGTATGTATTAAATCAAAATGAGATAGATGCTCGAATGATTGAATTGGACGGAACTCCGAATAAAGCAAACCTTGGAGCGAATGCCATATTAGGAGTTTCCCTGGCCGTTGCCAATGCCGCTGCTAAAGAAACCGGTCAGCATCTATATAGATATATCGGTGGTTGCAATGCGAATACATTGCCGGTTCCGATGATGAATATTTTGAATGGAGGTTCTCATGCCGATAATAGTATAGATTTTCAGGAATTTATGATTATGCCGGTAGGTGGAAAAACCTTCGCTCATGCTCTTCAAATTGGAGCTGAAGTATTTCATAATCTTAAATCTGTTTTGAAATCTCAAGGTTATTCAACCAACGTTGGTGATGAAGGTGGTTTTGCTCCAAACCTTAAATCAAATGAAGAAGCTATTGAAGTTATCTTAAAAGCCATCGAAAAAGCAGGTTATAAACCGGGTGTTGATGTTTATATCGCTTTGGATCCAGCTTCTTCCGAATATTTCCTTACAGATGAAAACGTATATCATCTCAAAAAATCTACCGGTGATAAATTGACTCCATCTCAAATGGTTGATTATTGGGCAGAATGGTGCAGAAGATATCCTATCGTGTCTATTGAAGACGGTATGGCTGAAGATGATTGGGATGGTTGGAAAATGATGACCGATAAATTGGGTGGCGAAATTCAATTGGTTGGAGATGACCTTTTTGTTACCAATGTAGAAAGATTAGCCATGGGCTTAGAAAGAGGAGTAGCCAATTCAATCTTAATCAAAGTTAATCAAATCGGAACATTAACCGAAACGATTAATGCTGTAAATATGGCACATAAAGCCGGTTATACTGCTGTGATGTCACATAGATCAGGTGAAACTGAAGATACTACTATTGCCGACTTAGCAGTTGCTTTGAATACAGGATTAATTAAAACAGGTTCTGCCAGTCGTACAGACCGCATTGCGAAGTATAATCAATTGCTTAGAATCGAAGAAATGTTGGGCGCTCAAGCCTATTTCCCCGGAAAATCATTTCCATACAGCAGATAATTTTATTAAATAAAAGAAGCTAAGGTTTTGTAAAAGATTTTTTTGTACTTTTGCGGCCTTAAAATTATTAAACAAAATAAAAAACAATTATGGCAACAAGAATCAGATTACAAAGATTTGGTAAGAAAAATCAACCTTTCTACCATATTGTAATTGCGGATGGTCGTGCACCACGAGACGGACGTTTTATTGAAAAAATCGGGACTTATAACACACTGACCAATCCTGCAGACATTAAAATTGATTTTGATAGAGCTTTGTATTGGGTTGAATGCGGTGCTTCTCCTTCCGATACGGTTCGTTCGATTCTTAAACGTGAAGGCGTTTATGTGATGAAACATCTCAAAGGCGGTGTAGCTAAAGGCGCTTTTTCCGAAATTGAAGCAGAACGTAAGTTCGAAGCTTGGAAAACGGAAAAAGAAAGTAAATTAAATAATGTGAAACGTGAAGCTGCTGATAAAGCCAGAGCTGAAATGAAAAAACGTCTCGAATTGGAAACTAAAGTGAAAGAAGCAATGTCTGCAAAAGTGGCTGCAAAATATGCAAAAGCTGCTGCAGAAGAAGCTAAAGCCACTGAAGTTGCTGCTGAAGAGACTATCGATGCTACTGAAGTTGCAACTGAAACTCAGGAGAATTCTGAAGAAGCAGCTCAATAATTTGATTTTTTCCCGCTTTTATTTAGATAATAAAAGATATAAGTCGCAAGCAGTTAATTACTTGCGACTTTTTTTGTCAATCGTGTAAAATATTGTCAAACAGGTAGA
>JAKIZI010000089.1 GCA_022708105.1 Bacteroidota bacterium | reverse complement strand
GATAGATTCACTGGCAATATTTGACATTAAAATACTACCGATGATGGGGGATGTCAAATTAAATTTATTATCGGTTCGTAAATAAGCTAAACAAACTTTAGAAAGATGACTGCCTGTACTTGTTAGAAAAAAGTGACTTTTTTAGGGATGACAATATTATTTGTCAATCCTGCCAATAATTTCATTTGATTTATGCAGGATTGCTTTTTTCTTATTTAATTGCGGAATGATATAATTTCTACACACGGACAACAATTCATCTTTGTATGTATTGAAAGTCGCAGGAGACAAGTTCATTTTTACTTGTTCTGATAGGTCTTTTAATGGATCAAATGCCCTTTTTATCTGATTGCAACAATAGCAAGACAAAACCAAATTGGCATCTTCATTCATATAATCTTTGTATTTCGATTTTGGCAGTATATGATCCAATTGGGCGCTTGTCATATGGATAACATCTTGTAAAATATTTACTCCACAGTAGGCACAGTGAAAGCCATCTCTAACCCATATTTTAATCCATCGAGGTTCACCGGGTTTATCACCGTATTTACTTGTCAAACGCGCTTCTTGTGACAATTGATCCACTATATTATCTGTATCCATAGTGTTCTAACCTCATATTGTCTCCATATTGTTTACAATCTTTGGAATAATTGTATTAAATTTATCACAAGCTTCATCGATGGCATTTATTCGTGCCTCATCGGAGGGTTCATTATCAAATTCCTTTTTATATAAAAGCAATCCCATATTTGTTTCTTCTCTTTCTGTGCTTGGAAAAACATCTGATAAGTTGCTGTCAATCCATTGAGCCATTTTGTTTCTTGATGCCTTAT
Source organism: Bacteroidota bacterium (assembly GCA_022708105.1). Classification (GTDB taxonomy): domain Bacteria; phylum Bacteroidota; class Bacteroidia; order Bacteroidales; family WCHB1-69; genus DUOL01. Next base: position 2,664 of record JAKIZI010000089.1, on the reverse strand, counting down.
TGATAAAAACATGAATCGCAACATAAAAATTCTTGTTCACATTCTTTTTAGCCCCGAGCATAATGTCTATATCTTTCCCAAAGGCAATACATATATTGAATTTTGTTTTACCTTTAGTGACCCATAGGACAATACCAGCATCGGAAGATTTTTTCGCCTGGTAGATAATGAAATTTTGCTCCCCCAGCTTTTTAAGGTCACCGTCATGTTTAACTTTTAATATATCGGCATATTCTTTTGCCAAATTCCGGTTTTCATTTCGCGCAACAGAATCCACATTTGTCTTTACTGTTGAGGCCTCAGTTGACGTTAATGATGAAAAAGAAATTATTTCTATGAGTGTGTTTACTTCCTCTTTTGAGAGTGTTGAACTATCATTATCGGACTGCAATTGAATGCTTTTATAAAATACATCCATAAAGGCGGATAGCTTCTTTAAAATAGATGTATCATTGTCCGAGTTAAGCTCTTTTCGTATTTCCGCAAACCTGCTATCTGTCTGAAGGGTGTCTTCATCCATTAAACCCTCAAAAAAACCTTGGTCGATTTTGTCCTGATTCTTTTGCAGATAGCGATAGACTGATTCATAAGCTGTCTGTAGACATAAAGCGCCAAATAATATTATTTGTTTTTCACTTTTAGTGGCTACTCCATTGGAATCTTCGAACATTTTCTTTTTATCAGCCACAAGTTTCAGCAGAAGAAGGGAATTGAATAGTCTTTTCATGGTTCTCGGATTAAAACCAACAGAATAAGTAACCATTTCCACATAGGTATCAATATTTTCCTTTCTACACTCGAAACCAATTCTTCCCAGAAGGTCTTCAATATAATTACCTATTTTGTATTGTCCAAGCGGCATGCTAAATGGCAACTGGATGATTTTATCAAAAAAACTTTTACCTTTGAGTTCATCGCTTCCAACGCCGAATTTCTTTTTCAACCCCTGAGAAACGACCTGATAATCGCAGGCTAATACATAAACACAACCGGGCACGTCCATGAAAAGCTTGAACACCTCCAGAAGTTCAACAGCCTTTTCAGGAAGAAGCCTGTCTAAATCGTCTATAAATAAAACAAGACGGTTGTTATTGCCGCTGCCAATTTTATTTTTAACAGATGTTTCTATCCCTTCTTTTAATTTGACAATCTGCTGTGCGATATCAGTATTACTCGCAGTCATTGCCTCAGCTAAATTTTTGCCCAGATCTCCTGCAAATGCGCCTGCAATTGAAGGCAGAAAACGTTTACTGACAAATGAAATTCCTGTAATTAATTTTTTAACATTATCATCCGCCTGTAATTTATCTGCAAAAGAAGAAAGTAATGAAATTGAGAGATCATCTTCCATGCCGAATTGCGAAAACTGCCATGTATTAAACCAAATAGGATGTATATTCTTGTTCTTTTCAACATTGTTTTTAATAAGATTCATCATGCTCGTCTTGCCTGATCCCCAATCGCCTTGAAGAGCTATGGTCATTGGAGTTTCACACTGTTGAATGAATTCGCTCAAAGATAAAATATAATCAGATATGCCCAACGATTCCTTGTCATCTCCGCCGAGCGGAATATCTCTTAATCCAAGATTTGTCATAACTCCTCCAATATCGTTGTTATCTATCCACCATCCCCTTTAATTCCTTGCCCACCTTGAAAACCGGCAGTCTTTTCGGTTTTACCACTACTTTATTGCCTGTCTTAGGATTCCTGCCATCGTAAGAGTCATATTCTTTCACGGAGAAACTGCCAAATCCCCGAATTTCTATTCTGCCACCATTTTTGAGTTCATTTGTAAAACCATCAAACATTAAATTAACTATGTCTGTCGCCTGTTTTTCCGTCAGATTATGCTTCTTCGCCAGCGCATCCATCAAATCTGATTTTTTCATGCCCTACTCCTTTTCCGACTCTATTTATTCTTGCAAAGATCATATTGCAAATTGCACTTCTGCTCACATACTTGTTTCAAGCCTATTGTTTCCGGACAGTCCCATTTGCATAATAATTTTTCAGATTGGCATTTTACACTTGTGCATGAAGCACACAGCATCAAGGTCGAGCTCAACAGGACGATACCGATAATTTTAAAAACTCTGCTATTCATTTTGTTTCAGCCTCCTCGTAAAATCAGGGATAGAAGTTGCTGCTATATCTAGCATCTCTTTTCTCTTTTAAACGTCATTAGAACAAGATTTGTCATGCCGTCGCAGTCATTTGTAACAAAAGAATTGACGAGCTCCCAACCGTCTTTACCAAGCATATTCATTTCTGCTTCACATTTACGTTCGTTTACAGAGACATCGATAATACCTCTGTGGATTTCGAATTTGAGCATCTTGAATTCCCACTGCATGTTAATAGCTTCCTTTCTAATGTTATGAATATTTACATACAAAACACTAATTTATTTATCATTGTATAAAATAAAGCTTCTTCTTACACATAGAGTAGGTTGTCAAATTTTTTCAGACCAGTTCACAAATAATTCACTCCAACTCCTTTTCCAACCGCTCCTTCTTGGGTTGAAAGATATTCAGTGAAACATTATTTTAATACAGTGTCTTCAGAAACCGATGTTAACATTTTTTGAGCATTAATATTTCCCATTTTTGCAGATTTCTTTAAATCAACAATTCCTTCTTGATAATTTACGGTACGTAT
>JAKIZI010000088.1 GCA_022708105.1 Bacteroidota bacterium | reverse complement strand
ATCATTGCCAATTTGATAATACGCGTTAAATGAGGTTACCGGATTGGTTCCATCATTAAAAACACCTATTTGGATTTCTTCTTGAGAAGTCAAATTACATGAATAATCAGGAACTCCTAAACCATAAGCTTCTATATTATAGGGGAATTTTTCCTTAATTCTGATATCATCCACGAAAAAGATAAATCTATCTACGGAGACACAGCGAATAGCCACATATTTGGCATTTGCCGGTATTTCAAATTCATAATAAGTCCAATCGGTAGGTGCCTGTTCTGACGGACGTAAAGATACAATTTGTGTGGAAGGAAAATCTATATTAACATCATTTCCTGCTGTAGAATAAATTACTTGAAATTCTTCCAATCCGTAAGTGGCATTATAAGAAGCTGCCCAAAATGAAATAAGATAAGGATTCCCTGTTCCTGATAATAACGGACTGATCATCCAATCATCATTACCAACACCGGGACTTGGAGGAACCGCTGAAAAACAAGCAAAAACTTGTCCTCCGGAAGCAGATTCAGCTGTATAACCAACCCCAACTTCATCAAAATTAAACGTGATGTAAGCAGCTGGGGTACCTTGATTTTCGAATGTATAACCACTAATAGAATAATTGTTCAATCCGTCATTATCCACGAAAGTCCAAGGACCAGTGGTCGGATTGATAACAAATGCGGGATAACTTTCCACATCATCGTAGATGGGTAAATTTTGTGCTTTGGCGAAGTATCCTAACACCAAAAACATCAGGGATAAAGTAAAAATTTTTTTCATGATTGAATTTATTTATGTTTATAATCTTAGTTGAATTTTATTGTATGCATTTAATTAGCCGACAAATATACAAAAAAAATAAACTTCCATTGATTTTTTCTAAAAAACAATCAAATAAAAGAAAAAAATGGAGAAATTTATAAAAATCTCTCCATTTGAAATCGTTCAAATATTCAAAGAATACTTATTTTGATTTATCAATCAAAACTTTGTGGGAAAGTTTAAATTTTCCGGTCTTAGGATCGATGGCGATTAATTTCACCTGAATCATATCTCCTTCTTTTAAGACTTCTTCTACTTTTTCAAGTCGGCGGTGAGAAATCTCGGAAATATGAAGCAATCCGTCCGTATTCGGCATGAATTCCACAAAAGCTCCAAACGGCATGATGCTCTTCACTTTTCCTTCGTACACTTCTCCTAATTCAGGAATAGCAGTGATTCCTTTAATTCGGGCAATGGCGCGATTGATATCGTCCACATTTGCAGCGGCAACATCAATAATGCCAAAATCTCCGTCTTCTTCAATATTGATTGTTGTATTGGTTTCACGTTGTAATTCTTGAATAATTTTTCCTCCGGGTCCTATCACTGAACCAATCTGATCTCTTCCGATCTTAAGTTGAACAATGCGCGGAACAAACGATTTATAATCTTCACGTGGTGCAGGCATCGCCTCATTAATTTTCCCCAAAATATGTAAACGTCCTCTTCTGGCTTGTTCCAAAGCTTCTGCCATTATTTCGGAAGACAAGCCATTGATTTTGATGTCCATTTGGCAAGCGGTGATTCCGTCTGCAGTTCCGCAAACCTTAAAGTCCATATCGCCTAAATGATCTTCATCACCCAAAATATCGGATAAAATTGCATATTTTCCGTTAGTTTCGTCTGTAATTAAACCCATCGCAATTCCTGAAACAGGTTTTTTCAATTTAACACCACAATCCAATAATGCTAATGTTCCGGCACAAACTGTTGCCATCGAAGAACTTCCGTTTGATTCCAAAATGTCGGAAACTATTCTGACTGTATAAGGGAAAGTCGGATCTTCAAATGGGATCATTGGTTTCAAAGCTCTATGTGCCAAATTTCCGTGGCCGATTTCACGTCTTCCGGTACCCATTCTTTTAACTTCTCCAACAGAAAATGGAGGGAAATTATAATGAAGGATAAATCTGCTGGAACCTTCCACAATTACTCCGTCGAGGGTCTGTTCATCCAACTTGGTTCCTAATGTACAAGAGGTTAAGGATTGTGTTTCGCCGCGTGTAAAAATAGCAGAACCGTGTGCAGAAGGTAAATAATCCGTTTCAATCCAAATAGGACGAATTTGATCCAATGTACGACCATCCAAACGAACACGTTCATTCAAAATCATTGCCCTTACGGCATCATATTGCACCTCGTGAAAATATCTTTTTACCAATGGTTCTTTTTCGGAACGTTCCTCTTCGGGAATATTTTCCAAAAAGTCATTCAAAATTTGATCAAACGCATCATTTCTTTCTTGTTTTCCCGAGAAAGATTTGGCTACTGCATATACTTTTTCGTAAGTACTTTTACGTACTTCAACTTTTAATTCTTCGTCATGTTTTTCATGGCAATACTCTCTTTTCGGATTTGCTTTCTCTACCATTGCCACCAAATCCAATTGTGCCTGGCACTGAATTTTAATAGCTTCATGAGCCGTATTCAAAGCGTCTATCATCTCTTGTTCCGAAATCTCTTTCATCTCTCCTTCAACCATCATGATGTTTTCCATAGAGGCAGCAACAATCATGTCAATGTCCGAGTGTTCCATTTGCTGAACGGTCGGGTTAATAAGCATTTTTCCGTCTACACGTCCTACTCTTACTTCCGAAATAGGTCCGTTAAAAGGGATTGTTGATACTGCTAATGCAGAAGATGCGGCCAAACATGCCAAAGCATCAGGGAAATTATTGCGATCTCCGGATATTAAGGTAACCAAAACTTGTGTTTCTGCATGAAAATTATCCGGAAACAATGGTCTGATTGCTCGGTCAATAAGACGAGAAATTAAAATTTCATATTCTGATGGACGTGCTTCACGTTTAAAAAATCCTCCCGGAAAGCGCCCGACAGCTCCGTATTTTTCTTGATAATCTACCTGTAACGGCATAAAATCAACATTTTCGGATGCCTCCTTTTTGCAACATACCGTTGCCAACAACATGGTGTTTCCCATTTTTACAACGGCAGCTCCATCGGCTTGTTTAGCCAATTTTCCCGTTTCAATGGTTACCATTCTCCCATCACCTAAATCAAATGTTTTATTAATTCCTAGCATAATTTTGTTTTAATTGTTTAGTTTTAACTTTTTTTCGGATTAAAGAAATTTGCTTCTCTATCTGAAATGAACAAATGCAAAAGAAGGCAATTTCAAAAAATTGCCTTCAAGCGCCTTTTATACGGATTATTTTCTTAATCCTAATTTCTTTATGATATCTCTGTATCTTTCAACATCCTGCTGTTTCAGATAATCTAAAAGTCTTCTTCTTTTTCCTACCAATGCCACCAATGATCTTTTGGTTGCCTGATCTTTTTTATTTTCTTTTAAATGTTCTGTAAGATGTTTGATTCTGTGCGTAAATAATGCCACTTGGCTTTCCGGTGAACCGGTGTCGAATTCACTCTTTCCAAATTCTTTAAAAATTCCTTGTTTAACTTCAGTTGTTAAATACATAATAATCTCTTCTTTTTTAATATTTTTCGTTATAAT
>JAKIZI010000087.1 GCA_022708105.1 Bacteroidota bacterium | reverse complement strand
TCAGTGACTTCAAAAGCATCTTTTCCTTTCCTCCAGAATATGGAATGCCCAGCATAACCACGTTCAATAGTACCATCAAGATTGTCCCAATGATTTAATAGCCGTCGTTCGTATGAGGGATTGCAAACTTCTTCGCATATTGGTTTTCCTGATTGCTGACGCCGCAACAATTCATAAACTCCATATAAAATTCCCCATTCGGTATTTGCCTGAATTTGATTTGAGCTAATTCTGAAACCATCTCCTTTAATAGCTTTATCATTTTTAATTACGAGTGATATTGTAGCATTTGATTCTCCTTGCCAACACTGCTGCAATTCCTGTTTTGCAATTTGAAGGGTCGGTGATTTTTCGGAACAAATTACATTTATCTGAGCTATGCTTTTGCCGCGTACCCAGAGGTCGTGCCCATTTTCTGCATTGAGAGAAATATTAACTAACGTTAGGATTATAAAGCCAATAGTTAATTTAATTTTGATTGATAGATTTTTCATTTGAAATTTTTTAATTCAATTAGTTTATCATTTAAATAGCAGTTGAGCAAATTCATAGAGACATCTTCGCCAGGTAAGCCATTCGTGAGCTGTTCCTTGCGATTCATAGTACACGTTTTTAATACCAGCCTTTGTGAGTGCATTGCTGAGAGATTTTATGTGCGGTCCTTCTTCAGAACCAATCCCTAAAAAGAAAGCATGAACTTTTTTATTAAAAGATTCAGGATCTTTAAATACTCCATTGTAAACTGTCGTTAGTTCTGTTTCTGGATTAAACATACCAGCACCACTAAAACCACCAATGTATGAAAACTTATCAAGATTATTCAGCGTAATCTGAAAAGTTTGGAATCCGCCCCAGGACAGTCCAGCCATTGCACGATGATCTCTATCGGTAAAAACGCGAAATGTTTTTTCGACGTAAGGAATAATTTCATTCAATAATATTGGTGTAAAATTTGCGCCAAAGTGTTCTCGTGCTTTGTTGATATCTTCCCCTGGCTTAGGTCGAAAAAGAGTACTGCATTCGCCATTCGAGACTACAATAACCATTGGTTTACATAGACCTTCTGCTATTAAGTTATCAATAATGATATTCAATTTGCCCTGTGTAACCCAACCTCTTTCATCCTCTCCCATTCCATGCTGAAGATACAGAACAGGGTAATGATTCTTTGGATTACTATCATAATCTGGCGGCGTGTAAACAAAAAATCGATTATATCCTTTTCTCACGTCCGATAAATAGTAGCATTCCCTTATTTGTCCGTGGGGTACGTTTTTCGGTGTATAAAAATCTTGATCGGGTGCCGGTATTTCAATTCCGCTCATCATTCTTCCCACACCAAAAAATGACTCGCTCGAAGGATCCGAAAAACGAAAACCATCTATCATTAAATAGTAATAATGGAATCCTGGTGGCAATGGTTTAGTTGTTACTGTCCAGACTCCGTCTTCTCCTTTTACCATATCATATACGCTTAAGAGATCAAGCTGAACTTTTTGAGCATCGGGGGCAGCGACTCGAAAGATAGCTCTCAGTTGACCATCTACTCTTGGAAATTCAGCTCCTGGAATATTGGTTGATGCTGGCTTTGAATTCTCATACAAATCATTATTCTGTGCAAGACAAACACAAGTCATTACAATAAGCAATACCAAAATCTTTATTTTTTTATTCATTTTGTACCTTATTATAAAATGCTTGTTTGAAGTTATTTTATTTAAGTAAAGTAATCTTTTTCGTATCGATATATGATCCAGCTTGCAGACGAACAAAATAGGTCCCACTTGAGAATCCATCTGCATTCCATTCTCGTGTATATGTTCCGGCTGGCAGTTCTTCATAAATAAGCTTTGTTACTTCCTTCCCTAAGGAATCAAAAATTACTAACGTTACAAATGATTCCGCAGGCAAAGTAAAATTTATGGCTGTCTTTGGATTAAATGGATTAGGATAATTTTGAGAGATTGAAAATTTTAACGGATTGTTAATTACTCTGTGATCAACTGCAGTAATATTAGCTTCTCTTAAGAAAAAATCCGTCATCATTTTATAATATTCCTCATCAAATAAGCCTGGCCCATGCTGACCACCAGGGACTATAACAAATTGACTTGGCACATTCGCTTTTTGCAACGCATTAAAAAATAATTCACTCTGGCAAAGAGGAACTAATGGATCTGCATCACCATGAAGGATAAGAAAAGGAGGGTCGTTTGCATCGATGTAAGTAATGGGATTAGCCAGTGCACATTTATCAAGATTCTCATCAATTGGGCCACCAATTAAAATAGCTTCAGGGGAATAGGCATCTTTACTTCTTTTACAGGAATCCATTACTGAGATTGCAATAGGTCCAAACCAATCCACAACAGCATTGACCGAACTACTAAAGGAAGTGTCCTGACCAACATTACCTTCAATGTCAAAAGTTACCGAGCCAATGGTATATTGCTTAACTCCTCCAGATGTGCCAGCCAAAGAAGCCAGATGTCCACCAGATGAAAATCCCGTAATGCCAATAAACGAAGTGTCAATTTGATATTTTGCCGCATTAGCTCTTATAAATCTTATAACAGCTTTAATATCATTTATTTGTGCAGGGAATTTCGCATCCGTACTCGAACGATGATTTGGCGTTACAATAGCAAAACCTGCATCAAGAAGCGGTTTGCCCAAAGAGGAAAGAACTGTTTCTTTTAAGTTATTACTAAACCATGCGCTACCGTAAATTACAACTACAACTGGATAAGTTGGTTTTTCAGTTTGGGGTAAATAAATATCCATTTTATGATATACCTTTTCATCTCCACCATAATCCAGATCTTTCCAGATTTTTGAATATTGTTGACCAAAACAATTAATGCAGATAATTAGAGAAAAAATAAAAATTAAGAATTGTTTCATAGCTTATCTCTTAAAGTTAAAGAATTACATTTCCTACAAAATTTACTTCTTGACGTTTTCGTTCCGACTTTGATTTATAAAATTTGGGGGCGACCATTTTTTAATGCTTTTCTATTCAATTGTAAACACCTCTTTCAAACGGATATCTTTTGATGAACTTCCAACTTGAAGTTCCCACTTTCCTTTGGCTGTCTTCAGATTGTTTATTCCCGTGTCATAGAATGAAAATTCAGATGCTGGAATTTTGAAGGTGAGAACTTTACTCTCGCCGGGATTCAGTGTAATTCTTTGGAATCGTTTCAATTGATTGATCGGTACTGTCATCGTTGCATCCATATAATGGGCATAAACCTGGACAACTTCATCGCCTTTCATTTTACCAGTGTTCTTAATCGTTGTCTGAATTTCCACCACGCCATCGCTCTTTATTGCCTCGGAGTTTACCTTTAGATTGCTGTATTCAAATTGTGTGTAGGAAAGGCCGTGCCCAAATGGGAAAAGAACCGGTTGATCCAAATACATATACGTGCGCGGATGATTGATAAGATCATAATCGGACATCGGTGGCAGTTGCTGTGTTGACGCATAGAAAGTTTCTGGGAGTTTACCGCCTGGATTTACATTGCCAAAAAGAACATCGGCAATTGCTTTGCCGCCGTACTCTCCTCCATACCATGCTTCAACGATTGCTTTTGCTTTGTTTTCACAACCAGCAAGAGCAAGAGGCCCACCATTAACAAGGACGATGACAACATTTGGATTGAC
>JAKIZI010000086.1 GCA_022708105.1 Bacteroidota bacterium | reverse complement strand
GAAATGCGCGACATGTTCTTTCTGGTCAGGTAAACGGACAATTGTTTTTCGCGCCAATAAACCGTTCAACATTAATGCTGACGCAGGTCATGCGGACTGTATTGCTCAGAAAGGTAAAAAAGCAACAGCGGCAACCACCTGTCTGAAATGGCAGCGGTGGGAAAAATTGTGATGCGTTTATTGCCTGATTAACTTACGAAAAGGAGATTTTATTATGATAGATCCAGATATCATAAAAGAAACAGTAACACGTTTATGGAATGCAATCCCGCAAGATTTGCGCGATTGGACAAAAAGCGAGATTTTGAACTTTATTCAAAAACAAGCGCCCAACTTTTTCAACTTTTGTAAAAGCAAATTAAGTGCGTTCTGGTCAAGGATTACAAACAGGGAAGTAAAGTCTAATGTTGATACAGCAACCGCAAATGTTCTGTCTTTAAATGATGACATACCTGATAATGTCAAAAAAACTATTTTTAAACAAATTACTGGTTCCGAATACCATCCCGATTTCAACGTAAAAACGCAGGGGCTGACTGATATTATCCAAACCGATGAAGAGAAAAAAGCCGCGGCAATGCAAATGGCGTATATAATGGCTGTCTTCGGAAAAATAAATCAAAAACAAGAAGCGATGATTTCGGAATACATGACATCTCTTAGAATCACTGAAGAACTAAAAAAGGACATAACAAACGAACTTCAAGAAGCAGAGAGGGAATTTGCAAAATTTGCTGAAGATCTGCAACGTCTTGATAACGAATTTAAGCGAACAGCAACTGAAACACAGAAGGCTAAAAAAGAGGCGAATGATATTATTGATCTTATCTGATTCAAGGGAAAGGAAATAAAGACATGGAAAATTTTGATACGACAAGCAATCAATATGATGGCGCAATCAATGAATATCTGGATTCAAACAAAGATAATCAGTTCAATCTTGAAACAACTGCCATTGCCGCTTCACGGGTATTTGCAATTTCCCAAAGTCCAGAAGCCCTCGTGTTGGCCAAAAAGAACCCTTCCATTATAAAAATGTGGGACCTTTTTCAGAAAAACAATGAATTACAGAAAGCAAATATCGACCAGATTATTGAGGTTCAGAAGGCGTCGCACGCTTTTATTCAGCTGATCAATAAAAGAGATATGCTGCAGGCAGCCGCTATCATAACCGTTAAGAACCAGCTTAATACTCTCAATATTGAAAATCAGGAAATCTATAATACCATTAAAAAGCTTGCCGGTAATGTCCTTGACAGATTTAATCAGCTTGAACGTCACATTGAACATGTAGAAGCTGTTGCCAGTCTTACACAGTGGATACAGAATCTGAAGTGGCGTAAATACAATGAAGATCCGCATACAAAGCGCTTTTTTAGGATTCTAGAAGATTTTTATTTCAAATCAGGTAAAAATTTCACTATGCAGAATCTGGAATCACTGAAAACAGCACTTGACCAATCAGAAATAAACCCTTTTGACACGATTACAATAAGTGATTTTACCACAACGCTGGTTGATGAACTAATAGAACATGATTTCAACGAAAGCATGAAACACAGCCCTTATAATAACAAACACAGTTTTGACGACATCAATGAAAAAATATCACTACCATTTCTTTCATCATTATATTTATTATCTGAGGAATATAATCATCTTACAAAGAGGCGCTATCCAGTTGATAAAATCCGCGATGACATTAAGCAGGCGGCACTTTGTTACCTGAAAAAGGATTGCGGCATCGATGTTGAAGCCCAACTTGAGTATTACCATCTGGGAATTGAGCTATTAAATGGCAGACGACTGATAGAATTTCTGGATTCTCCGGCAACTACGACCACAAAAGAAACCGCAAAGAAATCGCCGTCTGCTTCTCCGATCGAGATTGACGCCAGCCAGGAGCGATACAAAGAATACATGGATATAGTTGCCGCTCTTATGAACGATGAGGAAACTCCCGGTGTAATTGATGATGAAGAACGTGAAATGCTGAAAATGAAACAAAAGATATTGAAACTTACCGACGAAGAAGTCAAAAAGATCGAAGAGTCAGTGATAAACAATCATCAGAATAAGGACGAAGCAGAAAAAAAATACAGGGAAGAGGTAAAAAATGCTTTGGGTGATAATCCCGAAATAACTGCAAAGAAAAGAATGCGGCTCGATTTGTCGGCGCAGAGTTTCGGCATATCGCCGGATATTGCTAAAAAATGTGAGGCGGATATAGTTGAAGAAATTAACAAGAATATCTCGCACAAAATGGAAGAATACCGGACACTTGTTCGCAAAAAAACAGAAGACACTTATGAAATATCTCCCAAAGCAAGGATATTTTTAGATCTCAAGATTCAAGAGCTTGGATTAAGTAAAGAATTGGCAAAAATATGTGAAAATGAGGTTTTGGCAGTAATAGAACAAGAAGCCAGCACAGATGTAGTTAAGACAGCTGAACTCTATCGCATAAAAGCAGAACGTGGTGATAAAGAGGCACAATATAATTTGGGTAATTGTTACAATGAAGGTAAAGGAGTAGAAGAAGATCATAATGAAGCCATTAAATGGTATCAAAAGGCTGCTGAGCAGGGACATGCGGATGCACAGAACATTTTAGGTTATTGCTACTCCAAAGGCATTGGTGTGGAAGAAAATTTGAGTACAGCTGTCCAATATTACAGAAAAGCATCTGAAGAAGGGCATATTCAGGCACAAGTAAATTTGGGCAATTGCTACTTAGAAGGACGGGGTATAGACGAAAATGAGAATGAAGCCATTAAATGGTTTCTAAAAGCAGCTGAGCAGGGACATGCAGATGCACAATATTACCTAGGTCTTTGCTCTGCAGAGGATAAATCTGAAGCCCAAAAATGGTTTAGCAAGGCAGCTGGGCAGGGACATGCAGACGCACAGTACGCATTAGGATTACTTTTGGGGCCGTGTCTTGATTCCGCAAAATGGTTTCGCAAGGCAGCAGATCAGGAACATGCAGATGCACAATATGAATTGGGTTCCTATTATGCTTTCGGTCTTGGAGTTGAAATGGATGACAATGAAGCTTTAAAATGGTACCGAAAAGCTGCTGTGCAAGGACATCCTAAGGCACAACATGAATTGGGCGATTGCTACTTACATGGAATAGCCGTATCTGAAGATAAAAAAGAAGCAATAAAATGGTATCACAAAGCTGCTGAGCAGGGATTGGCAGATTCACAGAGGATGTTAGGCATTTTAGCTGAGACAGTGGCCGAAAAGAACAAATGGTTTCAAAAAATAATTGAAAGGTCAGAGATTATTCCCACTCTTAATTATGAATGGGGTATAAAATGGGGGTTTTTAGATGACGACATTTGGATAAAAAATTCCTCATATAAAAATTGGGATCAATCAGATCATTTTTTAGAGGTGACTATAAAATTTAAAAATACAAATTCCGCTGTGTTTCATACATTATTAAAAGTTCCAACCCTGAACGCAAACGAAACACATCTATTTGAAGATGCAATGTCAATATCAGACGGAAGTGATAAAAAACATGAAGGTGAAGCAGTATTATATCGCTTGAACAAATAAAAAGGGCAATCCAGAATAAGTTTTCATAACCGACGAGAAGCAAGGCCACGTCAATTGGGCATGATTGCAATAAATATTTCAAGTCAGGAACTAATACCATCCAGGACCAAAAGAAAGCAGCTAT
>JAKIZI010000085.1 GCA_022708105.1 Bacteroidota bacterium | reverse complement strand
AAAAAGATTGGGCCAAATGCCTCTAAGCTCATGGCTTTGATTGGCGGCATCCTTCTTCCCGCAACGCATAGCATGACGCAAGACCAGACGACATCCGTGTTCTGCCCCTTGCCCGAGTGACGACCTAACTGGATGGAGCTTGACTCCAAGCCGCTTGACTTTGACTGCGCCGGGATAAGGGTACCGAAATATATTCTAGAGCTGTCCAATGACGGCAACCTGATTGTCAAAGAACCTTTTGGCGATTCAGGCAATCTCTATAGATGTTTGGTGCAGACGCGATTTAAGTTCTGACGCCCGTGACGGAAGACGCAAGACGGAAACCATAGGGTCGTTGGTCAACGCTTCATTAACTTTTTGGACGGAAACTTTTTATTCCTCTTTTCCGATCTATGGGGAGATTTTGTGCTTGACATCCGAAGGCCATATAGAAGTTAAACGTTTCTCCATTTGTTTTCAATACGGGTTGAAATATTGCGAAGATTATTACATAAGTATTCACCCCATTTGTGTAAATCATCCTCATCATAATATCTAATGTGCTCCACATTATAATGGCTTGGAGGATAAACCACGGGTTCAAATTGCTTTTCCAAACATTCCAGGAATTCTTGGCTAGCGCTAGGGAAAGCTTTTTTTACGTCCCAATCATATGGGTGAAATTTATTTATTACATAATTTTGGACATGAACTAATTCTTGTAGATCTTGGGTTTCCAATAATTCTCTAAGCCTCGCTTGTTCAAGAGGCATAATGCTACTTTCAGAAACATTTTCATAAAGCTCTATGTATATTAGAACATCTGATCCTATGTAGTAATCCCAGCCACGATGATTACATTGAAATGAAAATACAAGATACTTAGCATTTAATAATTTATGCCATCCCAATTTGCTGTGCTTGAATTTTTTGTAAGACAGTAATTTAAATTCTTCCTTAAGATAGGAATTTAGAATTTTATAAGCATCAGCAGCTTTAACTGATTTCATAATATCCTTCGTTTAACGAAAAGCTAAGCCGGAGCTGCCCGCTGGGCAGCGATCGGCTTGAGCGACGGGTTCGGTTCTTATTAACTAAAAATATTTTCATTGAATTCAAGACATTCATCATATTCGGGAAGTGTTATTTGGATAATTTCTTCTTCGGTAAAAACTTTTATGCCTTGAGAAGCGAAGAATTTTATAAAGTCTTCGAATGTAACACCTACGCCTGTGTATTCTCTTATTAAAAGGATATTTGCTTTACTTGCTTTCATTTGCCGTAATACCGTTGGATAATCATCACCAACAGATGGTTTCAATTCAAGTTTGATTGATGAATAAGTTTTGTTCTCCCAAAATTTTTCAAATAAATTGTCTGCGCGACGAAAAAGATATTCGGGTTGACTAACAATGTCACTGTAACCATAGGACACATCATATTTAACATCTAAACCTTCTTTAGTTTCATAATCAATTTTTGTAAGATTCAATAATTTCATGCCATTTTTTCTTTTGAATTGTTGTATGAACTCAGAAGGATTTATGCCCATTGATTTAAGGTCGTTGATAAATTTTGGCGCGTGTTCAATAAAGTGCTTATTGTTATATTGAAATAGCTTTTTGTCTGAAACTAAAAAAGCTAATTTTAAAGAATGGGCTTCGGTCATGAACCTAATTTGCATTTGGTTATGTTCAGGTGTGTCGATTGCTTGTGGCTGGAAGTTGTTTATTATAACTGTATATATGTCTTTATATTTTTGTTTTAAATCATCATTGCCAGAAAACCAATTAACGTATGATTGATCTTGCAAAAGTATTTCAACAGGCTTTCCTTTATATTTTCCAAAAGGCACTATAAGCGTTTTGCTAATCTCTTTTGTCATATTCACCTACCGAACGACGAGCTGAGCCGGAGCAGCCCAGCGGGCTGCGATCGGCTCTAGCGGATTGTTAGCGTGGCATAGCTTTAGTTTCACATTTTATATTATCAAACTCACCATAAAACCATACAGCCTTGCACATCTTGACATAAATGGACGATCCTTTATGATAAATCTCAATCGAGATTGGATATGGCTCCATAGAATGACGGCTAAAAAAATCAAGGTGTTCGAATACAATTGTGTTTTCAACTTTTAATGATTTCAAAATTGCTTGGCCAGCTCCCATATCTAATCCTTCAGCTGGTTCATATACAGGCATGTGAACCTCAACATTCTTGCCTCCTACAGCACACTGTATTTTATTGTCACCTTTCGGTAATTTGTTAAAACCTCGTTCAGCCGGATGAGAACCTTCACTTGCGTCTATCGTGCTTTTTACGATCAAAGCGGTGGTATTGCATTTATAAGCAGCTCCGAAAGTAACCCAATCTGCATGTATTGACAAAGGGATAACACAGAAAAGCAATGTCAGTAACCATTTCATAATATTTCTCCTAATGTCGTAAACGCTAACGACAACATCAGCCGGAGCGCAGCGATCGGCTGTATGTGTTTGTTGTGATTTTCTTTTTTTGCCGCTACGACTATTTTGCCTTTGTCTTTTATAGCTCCGCTTTCTCAGTTCCGAAGAATTTAGCCGAGAAAGGATTTCCTTGCCGCTACCACTATTTTATTTACTGCTTATATTGAAACCTGGCATTTTCAAATGCCGCTGAATTATCAAGATGCCAACACACAATTACTCATTTTTATACGTTCACCGATCACAACGAAAAGCTAAGCCGGAGCCGCGAAGCGGCGATCGGCTTGAGCGACGGGTTGGGTGCTTTTTTGTACGAATGACTGCACATAGAACAAAATACCTTGCCACCCTTATTTTACTTTTCTCTCTTCTTTAACCTTAACTCTTTTATTTCGTTTAGCTGATTAATAATGTCTTGAGCCGTACCACCGGGAATTAAAATTACAAGCTTATTGTTCCCACCAGATAATGCAAAACGTAGCTTTATTTGTGGGAATCTCTGAATCCACGTGAGAAATGTGGGTTCAATTTTCACAAGTGATTCTATCGGTAAGCCATATTTCTTGAATAAGCCTGATATAAGAAAATGCGATTCATCAAAGCTAACGTGTTTGGCAAACCATAAGAACCTGAAGATAAATGCCCCTGCGGATGAATAGATTACGATATATATTAGTTTTTCAAATTTATTATCGGTTTCTGAAGTTAAAGAATATATTACAAATGGCGCCATAATTAACAACAATCCGAAAGCCATCTTTATTAAATAAAGATCTCCTTTATCAATGGATATTTCTTTCTTGCTTTTCATATTTTAAACCCAACGAAAAGCTAAGCCGGAGCGTAGCGATCGGCTTTAGCGATTTTGTTATAATTTATTTTGCACTTTGCCGCACATACTTCTTTCAAGCGCTTTTCTCGTTCAGCGATAGCAAGTTTTTTTGCTTTACGTTCACCATACCGTAAAACTGAAAATTTACGCTGGCGGCGAACACCAAATTCATCATCCCAAAATGCAGCCCAGAAAATTGCGACGTTCTTCGTTTTTGGGTTAGAAATATTCTCATAGTGCCCGACGCCGGGAATGCCCGATGTATTATTACGGCGTAAAATAGAGCGACGTTGATAGTGATATTTATAATTTGATATTGTCGCCAATGTGTTGTCTCTGAATTCAATAGCAGCTTTTAATGCCTTTTGCTTACCTCCGTAGAGACGATCTGAAAACATTTTAATAGATATTTCCCCTTGTCGCTGCACTTGAACGAGCCAAGCATGGGTATGATTAATATCAGTATCAAAGCGTCTAATGTTAATATATTTCTTCATCGATTCTCATTATAACGA
>JAKIZI010000084.1 GCA_022708105.1 Bacteroidota bacterium | reverse complement strand
TGATTATCAGGCACTTTTGATTGCTTTTTCTCAGTTTTTATTTTTTATCGGTAACAATAAATATAAATGAAAAGAGATGACACAAAATTGCTGCATCATCTCTTTGCGGAAAGTGAGGGATTCGAACCCCCGGAACTCCGAAGAGTTCAACAGATTTCGAGTCTGCCCCGATCGACCACTCTGGCAACTTTCCGCGGCAAAAATACAACTTTTTTCATTATTGTTACAAAAAAATATTTTCGGATGGTGAAGGATTGAATCTTTCTAAAATAGACTTACACTAAATCCCAAAAAGTATGGAATAAAAAAAACATTTCTTTTACATTAATTAAAAAAATTGTAGATTTGTAAAAAATTAAATTTAAAATTATGAAAAAGATAATGGTTTTATTGTTAGTTATTACTTGGGTTTCTGCAATGGGACAAAAGGACTCTATCCATGGTTATGAAAAGGGTATTGAAATTCAATATAGTAGGGATGTAAAAACTAATGTAAAAGATGTTGTTATTTATGATAATAATGTAACTTATATTTTTTATAATAATATAAATATCATGTTAGTGAATGGGTATCGACTAAACAGAACTATCTTCTTGGGTGGTATTGTTGGACTCAATAATGAGTTTGGGTATAGCAATTTAAAAATGTATATTATGGGGCAGGATCCTATAAAACTAAAAATGTACAACATTTATATTCCTATTATGGCACGTGTCAAAATTATATTTCACAATAATTATACTTCACCTTTTTTTCTAGCTGATATTGGATGTCGTCTGCGTGTAGCTTCTTATAATTTCTTGGATGCTCCTTTTAATTATACCGAACTCATTCCTGATAGTTTCGCATGTGGATTTGTTGTATCTCCAGCTATTGGGATAGATATTCCTATCGCAAAGAAATATAGTTTATCTCTAATAGTGAGAATGGAATATAAGAAAATGAAAAAAAATCTACTTGAAGAAGATATTGTTGATGTTGGCGGTTCTATCGGTTTTAACTTCTAAAAGTCCTTATTAAGTCTGTCAGCAATAACGGATATTCCCAAAAAAATCAAATAGAAATATTCACAAAATCGTGAATATTTCTATTTTTTATATTATCTTTGCAATGTAATTGAAAATAAAATAATTATACTCTTCGATAAAGATTATCTCAGCAAACTATATGAAAGTAGAATTGAGTAACCATTACAAATAAGAACATCATGAAAACAACCATAAACAATATGAACAACCATAGAATTGCCAATAATCTCACTCCACCGAATCCAACCCATCCCGGAGAAATTATCAGAGAAGAAATTAAGTACAGAGGAATCTCTCAAAAAAAACTTTCCGAATATATGTGTATCGCTTACACCCAGTTGAATGAGCTTTTAAATGGCAAAAGGACTTTGAATACAGAGATGGCATTATTGATTGAGGCCGCCCTTGAAATCGACGCCGAACCTCTTTTGGTTATGCAAGCTCGTTATGACATGATGATGGCGCGTCAAAATCAATCTTTTATAAAAAAATTGGAAGCAGTTCAAAAAGCTTCAACAGTGTAATAAGTACAAAATATTTTCTTTATTTTCTTTTGGGCGTGCCGGCTACGCCGTCGGCACCCGAACGGCAAAATCTTAGCGCCTTAGCACCTTTGCGGTAAATTTTCTCGATTTTACAAATATATCGGTGAAAATTACCGATTTCATCGGCAACATACGAATAAAAAAAAGACCTCCTGATGAGGTCTTTTCTGTGCGGATGAGGAGACTCGAACTCCTACGCCTCTCGGCACTAGATCCTAAGTCTAGCGCGGCTACCAATTACGCCACATCCGCTTTCGATTTAGGTTGCAAAAATACACTTTTTTTGCTTTATTCTTAAAAGATATTAAAATTTATTTTCATAAACTCTATAAACTCTATTATTTTTACTATTTTTGCTCAATGAATCTTGATTTAATATTAATCAATACATAAATTACAACATCATGAATAACAATATTCTTAACCTTGAACCCCGGAGTGTTTTTTACTATTTTAACGAAATCTGCAAAATCCCTCGTCCTTCAAAAAAAGAGGAAAAAATTGTAGCTTGGCTTATGGAGACCGGCAAACAATTGGGATTAGAGACCAAACGCGATGAGATTGGCAATGTCTTAATTTCAAAACCGGCCACCAAGGGGAAAGAATCCGTAACTCCGGTTATTTTTCAGAGCCATGTAGATATGGTTTGTGAAAAGAATAATGATACAATATTCGATTTTGATAAAGATGCCATTCAACCATATATTGATGGAGATTGGCTCAAAGCAAAAGGAACTACGCTCGGGGCAGACGATGGTATAGGTATGGCCATTGCTTTGGCTATTTTGGCTTCGAAGGATCTGGAACACGGTCCTATTGAGTGCCTCTTTACCGTGGATGAAGAGACCGGCTTGACCGGAGCCTTTGAATTAAAACCCGGATTTATGAAAGGGAAAATGTTGTTGAATTTAGATTCTGAAGATGAAGGTGAATTTTTCATTGGTTGTGCCGGAGGGAAAGATACCGTTGCCAAGATTGAATGTGAATACGAACACGAAATTCCCGAAGATAGCGAAGCATACAAAATTACGGTAAAAGGCCTGCAAGGAGGACATTCGGGGGATGATATCAACAAGGGTCGCGGCAATGCCGTGAAATTGCTGACACGCATTTTATGGAATGCTTATCAGGAATTTGATGTCCGTATTGCAGATATCAACGCAGGAAATCTCCGCAATGCGATTGCCCGCGAGGGTACGGCACTCATCACTCTTCCAACAGAGCATGCTTCATCTTTTGAGGCTTATCTCAAACAAATGGACCACACTTTTAAAAATGAATTTCGCATCACAGATCCGGGCGTAGAAGTTACATTTGAAAAAGCCGCAATGCCCAAGCAAATTCTGAATGAACTCTTAGAAATTGATATCCTCAATGCGTTGTATGTGTGCCCTCACGGGGTATTGGCAATGGCTCAAGATATTGAGGGTTTTGTGGAAACCTCCACCAACCTGGCTTCCATTAAAATAGTAGATGATTATATTGTCATCACGACCAGTCAGCGGAGCTCGGTAGAATCGCGGAAAGAAACTGCCGTAGAAAAAGTTTCGGCAACATTTTACATGATTGGAGCAGATGTTAAAAGTGGAGATGGCTATCCCGGATGGACGCCAAATCCCAATTCGGAAGTTCTTAAAGTATTGGTTCAGGCGTATGAAAACAAGTTTCAGAAGAAACCGGCGGTCAAAGCCATTCATGCCGGTTTAGAGTGCGGACTCTTCTCAGAGAAATATCCGGATTTGGATATGGTTTCATACGGACCAACTTTACGAGGCGTACACTCACCCGATGAAAAATTAGAAATAAAAACCGTACAAATGTGTTGGGATTTGACGGTTGAATTCTTACGAATCCTCAAATAATAAGCTATTTTCATAAATTTTATTAATAAAAAGATAATGAGAAATATAACATTCACTCTTTTTCTATCATTTCTATTACTCATGACCGGTTGCGGCAACCGCAACAAAAAAAACGATGACACCATAGTAGAGAAGGATAGCATTATAACAGAACAACAAGAGACCGGCACTTTGGAAAGCGATAAAAAATTACAAGATATTGCGCGTTTCATCTCCGGAAAAGAGGTTCAAAAGAGTTCGGAATTATACGAACCCTCGCAATCTATTGTATGGAAAGGATATGCACAAAAAAGCGAATCTCTGTGGACGCAATTCAGAAAAAAAGCGGAGGTTTATCAGAATTGGGCTTCCACAGAATTGTATCCCGATACCAAAGAGATTAAAACGTTATTTTATCCTTTTAGTGGAGCCGATTTTCTGTATGCCGACATTTTTTTTCCGAATGTTAAAGAGATTTATTTGTTCGGACTTGAAAATGTAGGAACTGTTCCGACAATTGACTCCTTGTGTGGGGATAGTCTCAGTAATTATCTTTACAATTTAAACCGATCCATTCGGGACATATTTCAGGTTAGTTTCTTTCTCACCAACAATATGAAAGAAGATTTAAATAACGAAAACATTGACGGTGTGGCACCGTTATTATTGGTTTTCATTACCCAATCAGGGAAAGAGGTTCTGTCCATGCACTATGGAA
>JAKIZI010000083.1 GCA_022708105.1 Bacteroidota bacterium | reverse complement strand
GAGAACACACTTCTTGAACGACTCGCTGACCTTGTCGATCTTGAATACATTCCGCGTCGGGAACGTGCTGCCCGGACCAGGCTCAAGATTTCGGGCATGCCGCAATACAAGACCCTTGCGGACTTTGACCTCTCCTGGCTAAAAGGCGGGCTTACCAAACAAAAGCTCGAAGAACTCAGCACACTCATGTTTATTGAGCGGAAAGAAAACATCTTTCTGCTCGGTCCGTCAGGAGTGGGGAAAACACACCTTATGCTGGGACTGGGAACGAAGGCGTGTAAAAACGGATTCAGCGCGTATTACATATCCTGCCATGATCTTGTTGAACAACTCATTCGGGCAAAAGAGCAAAACCGCTTGAAGCGGAAACTGGACTGGATGAGGAAACCGAATGTGCTGCTCATTGATGAAGTCGGGTATGAGCCATTATCTTCGGAACAGGCCCATGTGTTTTTCCAGTTAGTAAACACCCGTTATGAAACCGGCTCGATCATCATGACGAGCAATAAGTCGTTTTCAAAATGGGCCGAACTGATGAGCGATGAAGCAGTCGCGACGGCAATGCTGGACCGGTTGTTGCACCACTCGCACACCTTGAGCTTACAGGCTGACTCTTATCGTATGAAGGGACGCCTGAAAGTCGGAGCCGTTGGCTTCGAATAATTTTTTTGCCGAAAACCGGAAAAATCTCGCCGGATAAAAGCGGAAAATTCTCGCCGGACTTGACAGTGAATAATTTTTTTTGCCGATAACCGGAAAAATCTCGCCGGATAAAAGCGGAAAATTCACGCCGGACTTGACAATTTCGTAAACTTGTATGTCATCCTCGGCATCGTCCGTCTAGCCATATTTTGTATGTATATTGGGATATCCGAGAGAACCATCCAGCGTTGGAACAAGGATGGAATCGAGGATAAACGAAAGGGCTCCGATAAAAAGGTTGTACGGAAACTGAGCAACGAAGAGCGAGATGAAATTTATCGTGTTTCATGTTCACAAGAGTACAAGGACATGAATCCACACGAGATATATAACTCCTTGCTCGACAAGGGAATATACCTTGCAAGCGAGAGCTCTTTTTATCGGATTCTCCGGGAACATAATGCGGTAACCCATCGTCGTGAGACAAAAGAAGGTACAAGCCGCAAGAAACCTGCAGAACTGAGAGCTACAGCCAAAAACCAGGTCTGGATGTGGGATATTACCTGGTTGAAATCTCAAGTACAAGGTCAATACTATTATGCGTACGTTATCGAAGATCTATTTGATCGTTCTATAGTCGGCTGGGCGATTCATGAAAACGAAAGCGATGAACACGCAAAGGAATTGTTCGAATCGGTTACACAAAAAGAAAAGGCACATCCTCAATTTGTACATTCCGATAACGGAAACGCGATGAAAGGATTAACGCTTGTTGCTTTCTATTATCGCCTTGGAATAGTCCCCTGTTTTTCACGTCCCCGAGTCAGCGATGACAATCCGTTTATTGAATCGTTTTTTAAGACGCTCAAAAACTCTTGTGGGTACCCAAGAAACTTTACTGGTCTTGATCATGCCCGTAAATGGTTTGCCAATTTCATCGATTGGTATAACACACGGCACATGCATTCGGGGCTTTTATATGTTACACCTTACCAAAAACGAACCGGGTTACATCACGATATATATGAAAAACGCAACAAAGTTATTGCTGCGGCCAAACAAAGAAAACCGGAACGATGGGGAACGCGGGAAGCAAAGAAATACGAACCGTCATTGGCGGAAGTTTTGAATCAAGCACGTGTAGACGTTGCATAATTTATGTCAAAGAACCCGACAACTATATTGACATATTCCGAGTTATTTTACCTTAGTATACGCATATTTCCCATTTTCATGTATTGCGTCTAACTCCCATAAATCATTCACTAAATGATATATATATATATTTCCATTAAGAAAAATGATTTTTTTTAAAATCTCGCGCCAATATGTAAATATATACAAATCGTCATTTAATCCCTTATATATAGGAATAGGAATTCCTACATCAAAATAAATTTTATTGGATTTGATTTTAATTATAAACTTATCGCACATTTCTAGTTGTTCTGTTTCATCGAATGTTCTTTCCTTAAAATCTAATAACTTCCAATTTCCAAGTAAAAAATCGTACTTACTACTATAACTAAGTTGTAGTAATTTTTTCTTAAATACTGAACAATTATTATAGTATTCATATACTTCTGGAATAAAACCGTTTTCATCAAAATTGCTTCCAATATCAAGTGCATAAACAGGATTTAAACCACTTGGTTCATGGCTTTCTCGTTTAAGAGTTTCTTGTGCAAAAGAAGCAAAACTTAAAATCAAAAGCATCCAAAATAGTATAGTTTTAGAATATTTATTCATTATCCCATTCCTCCGTATAACGATCCATTTCTGGAACATCTTTGAAGTCAAGGACTTTATACGTCGGAAGGGATTTATAAACTATTTTATTATTTTGGTTATTAGGATTAAACCAATTATTTAGATTTTTTTGAGTACTATAACTTCTTTCATAAAGGTTTACACATAAACTTAAATTTTTACTCTGTCCATTATGCAAAATATGTTGATTTTTGGATTTGTCTATCCATACAAAACCAGTATGCCCTGTTGTATTATCATTATTGATTTTATAAAAGATATATACACCTTCATCAGGATCAGTAATAACTGGTTGCACTGCATTTTTACTTTGTAGAACCTGTAAAGAAGGCATATATTTCGAAGCATCTTTTTCCAGTATATCTTGTACAAAATGGGTACACATATATACTTCATCAACATACGCCTTACCAATAAGTTTCTTATCTTTTGCTTTCTGAACTAAATCATGAAATTGATGTTTTGCAGACTGAGTCCTTGACAAATGCGCTTGCATTCTTTCTGTATAAGATACTTCAGTTGATGTATCTTTACCTACTTTCAGGTCGGAATCATCTTCCTCATATTCATATGTACTACTTTTTCTAATTTCACTTCGAATCTTCTCATTTGAAGAGTTTTCTTCTTCTTTGCTTTTTTTTGATTCTGAAGAATTATCTCCCGGCATCATATTTCTCATGATATTGAATTCAGTGATATATCCATTTTTATAATCAAAAGAATGGATCGCCGAATCAACTAAATACTCTCCACTATAGTTCTCTCCAACATACTTAACCGTTATTCGATTCCCCGGTAAAACTCTATTATCACCTTCAACCTTTGCAATTCCTTTCCCAAAAAGAAAAGATCGGAGCATCTGTTGACCAATAGCTCTTTGTTTCGCTTCTTCACTATCTGCGATTCCATGATCACATAGTGTCTCGGTATAACACACATTTCTTCCATTATCATTCCAGCTTTTCCCGCCGCCTATTCTGATAGGAAGATCATTTACTGTAGCCTTTGCTACAAAGCTTTCACCCTTACGAAAATCCCATCCAATTACTTCGGTTTCGTTTATCAATTTAGAGATATCTTGTCTGGTTTCTATGGCTATAAGGCTTTTTCCCCATTCAAAAATAAGATCTTCATTATTTTCTAGAATGTCTCTTTTTATATATACTTTCTTACCTTTAGTATACATAAACATTCCATACATCGCTGCATTTCTTAAAACAAACACATAATCAGATTCATCTTGCTGACTAATTTCATTTTTTTGTATTCCAAACTGATCAATATCAGACTCAATACCATAAATATCCAGAATTTGTTTTGCAATTTCTGCCATGTCTTTATTAGTATACGTTCGACAGTGTTTCCCATGATCAAGATTATGCAAAATACTATGCATCCGAACAATACTCCTTTCATTTTCATATTCTTGCAATTCAATCTTAAATCCAGTTACTTCACCGTAAAATATTTCCTGTACTGAATCTTTATATCCTAAATGTACAGAAATCTCACTGCCAAATGCAATAAATCCTTCGTCTCTTACCTTTATTGAGGAGTTATCGAAATATAACGAACATGAATCTATACCATTCAGCCTGTTTTTCACAATGATTTTCTGTAGAGCACCTTCATGTTTTGTATCAAGACGTTTTCCATCAACATAAACAATCCAAACCGGTGTTAATTTCTTGTTTTGATCACACATTTTTTCACTTCTCCTTTTTTTCCGCGCGCGCAGCGTCCATCCAACATA
>JAKIZI010000082.1 GCA_022708105.1 Bacteroidota bacterium | reverse complement strand
TTTAATAAATTTCTCATATTCTGATAATTTAGCAGAAGATTTATTTTCTTTAAAATAGTTATACTGATTATAATCATCAGGATTTATCCTTAATTTCGGCAAGTAATCATTATTTAAAAATAGCTGCAAATTCCCGTTTTCATTTACCACAGTAAAATCAGGAGTAATTGCAACCGCTGCTTCTTCCATGGAAGTTTCCGCAATAGCAGGTCGAGGTGTTAAGTTCTGTATTTCGAGATGTGCTTGTTGAAATTGTTTTTTAGTGATATTGAGTTTCTTAATAATTTTATCATAATGTTTTTTGGAATACTCTTCAAAAAAATTTTCTAAGATTATTTTAGCAAGTTGTACAATATCATTATTTTCTTTATGATTCAGTTGTATAAGAAAATACTCTCGAGGGTTTCTTGCACCTATTCCGGGAGGATCTAATTCATGAATAATGGTTGTTATAATTTTCTCAATTTCGTCACCGGAAGCTTTAATATTATAGGTAACCAATAAATCATTGGTAATGGTTTGATTCTCCATTCTAAGATAGCCGGTTTGGTCTATATTTCCAATAATATAGGTTGCAATTTCAGCTTCTTTTGGTGTTAGATGCATTTCCGATAATTGAAGTTTCAATGAATCAAGCAGAGAGTCTTCCACTACTGCAACGGGCTCATAAAATTGATCTGGATTATACATTTGAGAAGACGGATAATTGGCTCCTATTTCGATGGCACTATCCTCTATAACCTCCTGTGAGAAAAACTCTTCTGCAAAGTCATTTACCGATTCAGTTTCAGGATAAACTTCTTTTGAAAAATCATTATCCTCTTCATAATCAGCATCCTCTGGAAATGACACTGCAACTTCTTCGGATTCGTTAAAATTATCATCTTCCTTTTCCAAAGCAGGATTTTCAAATATTTTTTGTTCAATTTCTTCATGCAAACACATAACAGGAATCTCAATCATTCTCATGACTTGCAATTGAGACGGAGACAAGTTCATCTTCATCCTTTGAGAAAGTGCTTGCTTCTGTTTGGCCATTATCTTACTGCTCTTTATTTCTAACTTTCTTTGATACTTTAGTTAAATGTTTATCATTTAATTCCAATTGAAGTTTTACATCATTGAGCACATTCATATAGTTTATAAATGCCTGATAAGGTGATGGATAAACATCAAAGTTTCTTTTCACCGACAATTCAGGGAACCATTTAGTACTCATAAAGGCGAAATGGTCTGCCGCTTGGAGTCGAAGCCAATTCATTTTTGCATTGTTATTCTGAGATTCCGCATAAAGTTCTTCGAGGATAAAAAGCTGTTGGAAGGCTTCTTGTTGTAACTCATTTCCCAACCACTCATTTACATCTTTTTCATCGCTTGAGCCAGAAATAGGCCAAGGAGAATGCATTGTAGAGAGATCTTCTTTTACAGAAGCAACTTCAGAGGGGAGTATAAAAGAGAGTTCTTCTCTCTCTGCAATTTCCACAAACAAATGATAAAAGAAATCGAAAATTCCACTCTCTTTAGGATGATATTCTCCGATGGTTTCAATATCCATAAATAAGTTGATATAAGCAGCGTCTTCGGGAATAGCTTTTAAAAAGGAGAGATATTTATCAACGGTAAGTGGATATTTATCCCAGCCTTTATCTTCAAAACGAAGGGTAATGTCATCGCAAAGACTATAATTTCTAAGCAATAATTTAAGCTCCGTTTGAAATGGATTACAATAAAGATAACTTGGGCTTTTCCATCCGAGTATATGTTTTGCTCCTTCTGTAAGGACAACATTATAGCCAGCTTCAAAGAGCCATTCTCCTATTTCATCGGAATAAATAAGTTCTGTATTACAAAATGATGTTGGCTTGACATCAAAAACCTCCTTAAGTAATTTTTCTTGTTCTTTAATCTGTTCTAAAAAAGCTTTTTTACCATAAAGAGAAGCAATACTATTTGAAAAAGTGTTTCCCACTATTTCCACTTTCCCTGTCGCAACCATTTTTTTTAGATTATCGATAACAGAAGGATAGTTATCTTGGAACAGTCGGATAGAATCACCGGTAATACTGAAACTCAGATAAAAATTATCATATCTTTCAAGAAGATCTATAAACATTTGTGTTACTGGAAGGTAACACCGTTCAGCCAAACGATTTGCCAAATAACTATTTTGAAAATCATCAAAATAGTTATGATTTTTATCAATATCAAAAAAACGATACGTTCTTAATCGATAGGGCTGAGTAATTTGAAAATGAAAACAGACTTTACGCATAATGATAAAATTTTATGATTTAGGGAATTGTTGATTTGCGAGCACCTTTTCGTAGATCTGTTTTAGTTTTTTAGCCACATATTCCCATTTTAAATTATTAACTTCTTCTTTTCCTTTTTCTGCAAATATCTTAGCCAATGCAGGATAATGGAGTATTCCATAGATAGCATCTGCAGTAGCATCGATATCCCAGAAATCGACCTTAATTGCATATTTCAGAATTTCGGAAACGCCGGACTGTTTGGATATTACCACCGGAACGTGGGCTCGCATTGCTTCGAGGGGAGATATTCCGAATGGTTCTGAGATAGAAGGCATCACATATACATCGCTCATACCGAACAAAGTATCAATATCAGCCCCTGATAAAAAGCCTGTAAAATGAAAGCGGTCGGCAATTCCAAGTTCAGCAACACGCAAAATAATACGTGTCATCATATCTCCATCTCCTGCAAGGACAAACCGTACATCAGGATCATATTCCATAACCTTTTTGGCAGTTTCCACAAAATACTCGGGTCCTTTTTGAAATGTCACACGTCCCAAAAAAGTAACAATTTTTCCTTTTAGATTTTTTTCACGTACAATTTCTTTTTTATTCTGTTGTACGGCATTATGAAGGGTAAAGACTTTCTCGGGAGAGATTCCATACTTTTCAATGATAATATTTCGGGTAAGGTCGCTAACGGCACAAATGGCATCTGCAGCTTCCATTCCCTCTTTTTCCATTTGATAAACCATTTCATTTCTATTTCGTTCACCGGAGCGATCATATTCGGTTGCATGAACATGGATTACGAGGGGTTTTCCGGAGATTTTTTTGGCTGCTATACCGGCACGAAATGTAAGCCAATCATGTGCGTGAATCAAATCAAATTGTTCGTTTGTTGCAATCTGAGCTGCAACAATTGCATAATGAGCAACTTCTTCCATCAGATTTTGACCATAAGTTCCGGAAAAAAGATATTTTCTTTTCTCTCCGGGAATTTGTTTTTCAAACAATCCACTTTCAATTTGATTAATTACATTAAAATAATCATCTAACCCTACATAAGGAATTAACTGTGAATTAACTTCAATAAAAGAAAGTTCTTTACTTTCCTGCACCTGTTGTGCATAATACGTATTCCACTCTACATCACTGGCATTAACAATTTTAATTTTTCGTTGATCTTCTTCTCCGCTTGCTTTAGGCATCACAAAAGTCACATCCACCTGATTTTTTGCCAGTCCTTGAGTTAGTCCATAGCAAGCTGTTCCTAAACCACCTGCAATATGAGGAGGAAATTCCCAACCAAACATTAATACTTTCATGATTTATCAAATTTTATATTTCCCTATCTTTCTTCTAATCAATTCTCTTTTCAACTTCTAAACATTTTATTGTTTTTTGTTTCCAGCAACCATTTGATGTAGAGGAGTGCAGACACGCTCCACGCCTGAGAGATACATCCGTTAGCTCTATGCGGAGGATCGCCGTCGTACACTTCTGCAACGGTAGATATACCATATTCAATCATACAATTATTAAAATTATATAGAATTTTTTCCAATACCGGGTAGGCAGCTTTTCCAAATACAGTAAGCATTCCATCGGCAAAAGGAGCTAATAACCATACCCAAACAGTTCCCTGGTGATATGCCGAATCTCTTTCGGCCTGATTACCACGATAATATCCTTTATAGTCGGGATCATTCGGAGATAAAGTTCTAATCCCCTTATCCGTGAGCAATTCTTCCAATGTTTTTTTCAAAATAAGTTGTCTAATTTTTTCACTGATGGGAGAATAAGGCAAAGAAGTCACGATAACCATATTGGGACGCACCTGAAAGTTTTTATAATCTCCGTCTACATAATCTGCAAGATATCCTTTTTCTTTTGACCAAAAAGTTTCTTTAAAAGTGGCCGGAAAATTCTTCACTATCGGTTCCCATTCTTTTACGAAAGCTTGGTCTTTAGCTAATTCTGCCATTTCAGAAGC
>JAKIZI010000081.1 GCA_022708105.1 Bacteroidota bacterium | reverse complement strand
CAGACTTAAACGCCTCAGGAATCTATACGGATCTAATGCGAGAATTTAGAGATAAGGGTCACAAGGTTTATGTTGTCAGTCCGATTGAAAGAAAATAAAAATCATCCACTTTTTTAAAAAAAGAAAACGGTATTACCCTTTTAAAAGTTAAGACATTTAACCTGCAAAAGACCAATTTCATAGAAAAAGGAATTGGTACGTTGGCTATAGAATACCAATTCTATTCTGCCATAAAAAAATATTTCCCTGATATAGACTTTGATCTGGTCCTCTATTCTACACCACCTATTACGTTTACTAAAGTGGTAAAAAATATAAAAAAGCGATATCAAGCTCAGTCTTACTTATTGCTGAAAGATATTTTCCCCCAGAATGCAGTCGATATTGAGTTATTAAAAAAAGGAGGGTTGTTGCACCGTTTTTTTCGCCGTAAAGAAAGAAAACTCTATGAAGCTTCAGATTATATTGGTTGCATGTCGCCGGCCAATGTTGAATTTATTTTAAAACACAACAAATCTATTTCGCCCTCGAAAGTCGAAGTTTGCCCCAACAGCATCAAAATGAAAATGGCAAATGCTCTTTCTGACGATGAAAAGAAAACCATAAAGGAAGAGCACAATATTCCTTCGGAGGCTACCTTATTTATATACGGAGGCAATTTGGGGAAACCTCAGGGATTGGATTTTTTGTTAAGGGTATTGGAAAGCAACAACGGTAAAACCGACCGTTTTTTCCTGATAGTAGGATCGGGGACTGAATTTAAGAAGATAAAAAACCGGTTTGACGCTCATCGACCCTCCAATGCATTGCTCTTTTCAGAATTACCCAAAGAGGAATATGATAAAGTGGTGCAAACGGGTGATGTGGGACTGATTTTTTTGGATCCTCGTTTTACGATACCCAATTACCCGTCGCGATTACTATCGTATTTGGAACATAAAATGCCGGTATTGATGGCTACCGATACAAATACAGATATCGGAAAAATTGCCGAAGAGAACGGCTACGGCTTTTGGACGGAAAACGGAAATCTTGAAGAATTCAATACCTTGCTGGATAAATTCTGCAGTGATAAAAAGCTGATTACAGAAATGGGTGAAAAGGGGTATGCATTTTTGAAAAACAATTACACCGTGGAAAAATCTTATCAAGTCATCATGAATCATTTTGAAAATGTTATATAAACGCTTCTTTAAACGTTTTTTCGATTTCATAATCGCTTCGATTGGCTTAATCATCCTCAGTCCGCTGTTTTTAATCCTTTGGATCTGGCTGTCCATTGCCAACAAGGGGGCGGGGGCTTTTTTTGTACAGGAACGACCGGGAAAGGGTGAAAAGATTTTTAAGGTGATTAAATTCAAGACGATGAACGACAAGCGTGACGAGAACAGCAATCTGTTGCCCGACAGTGAAAGATTGACAACGATTGGGCGGTGGATACGTTCGCTGTCGCTGGACGAGATCCCGCAATTGATCAATGTATTAAAAGGAGATATGTCGCTGATCGGTCCACGCCCCTTGTTGGTTCAATATCTGCCATTGTACAATGAAACGCAGCGCCGCCGCCACGAAGTACGCCCGGGAATGACCGGATGGGCTCAGGTGAACGGACGAAATGCCATCAATTGGCAGGAGAAATTTGCGTATGATGTATGGTACGTTGATCATCTTTCGTTATCTTTGGACATTAAAATCTTTTTAAAAACCGTTGAAAAGGTGTTTAATCGCGAAGGAATCAATTCTCAGGACAATGCAACGATGGAACCATTTAAAGGAAATTAAAAATGAAAGATAATTATAGATAATAATTATAGATAAATGATTTATGCATAATATTCTTATCACCTCAGCGGGTCAACGTGTTTCACTGGTTCGTGCCTTTCAAAAAGAATTGCGTGCTTTTGACAATAAAGCAAAAGTATATACGGTTGACATGAATCCGATTTTAGCACCTGCTTGTCATGTTTCTGATGGTTATCGAAAAATTGCTGGGGTCACTAATAAAGAATACATGACCCAATTGTTTGAGATTTGCAAAGAGTGGAACATCGGAATGATTGTTCCAACCATCGATACAGAATTGTTGATTTTAGCGGCGAATAAACCGATGTTGAAAGAAAATGGAATCATTCCTATAATATCATCCGAAAAATTCGTGAAAATATGTAGAGATAAAAGAATTATAAACGATTTTTTTTCTCAAAAAAAAATCCCTTCTCCACAAATCATGAATAAAGAAAATCCCACTTTTCCTCTCTTTATCAAGCCTTATGATGGAAGTCGGAGCAAAGATACGTTCATTATAAAATCGCCAAAAGAGCTACAACCTGATCATTATTCCAATCAAAAACTAATATTCATGGAATATATTGATCCGGAAGAACATGATGAATACACAGTAGATGCATATTACAATCAAAAAGGCTTTCTATGCTGTGTGGTTCCAAGAAAAAGAATTTTTGTAAGAAGCGGCGAAATTAATAAAGGGGTAACTCGAAAAAATAAAATCGTTTCCTTGTTTAAAGAAAAACTTTCTTTTATTGAAGGAGCGGTAGGGTGTTTGACTATTCAGTTTTTCTTAAACAAAAAAACAGAGAGTGCAATAGGTATAGAAATCAATCCTCGTTTTGGAGGCGGATTCCCTTTATCCTACTTAGCTGGAGCAAATTACCCTCAATGGCTCATAAAAGAATATTTTTTAAATGAAGATATAAATTATTTCGAAGATTGGGAAGATAATCTGCTAATGTTACGTTATGATGATGAAATTTTAATAAAAAATTATGTCGATTAAAAATAAAGTCATTGCTTTCGATTTGGATGATACATTATATAAAGAAATTGATTTTCTAAAATCTGCATACATAGAAATTGCCTCTATCGTAGATAAAAGCCATTCCGAAAATTTGTACAATAATATGATTTCGAATTATTACAAGGGAAATAATGTTTTTAAATTTATTTCTGAAACATATCCTGCTTATACAGTAGAGAGATTGTTGAAAATTTACCGTGAACATTATCCTTCTATTAGTCTGTCAAATGAAGAATGGAATGTTCTTTTAAAATTAAAAACAGAAGCGATTACAGGGTTAATAACAGATGGAAGATCATTGACACAGAGAAATAAAATCAAAGCATTAGGATTAGAAAATTATTTCGATAAAATTGTAATTTCTGAAGAAATAGGTTACTCAAAACCTGACATACGGCTTTTTAATGAATTTAAAAAATATGACGTTTCTCAATATTATTACGTAGCCAATGATACAAGAAAAGATTTTGTTACTCCTAATCGAATCGGGTGGATAACGATCTGTCTGCTAGATGTAAATAATCAGAATATACAAAAACAAGATTTCTCGCTAAGTGAATATTATCTTCCTCAAATAAAAATTAAGACATTAAACGCATTATTGAATATAATATGAATAATCGTATATGGCTCTCCCTCGCCCATATGGGCGGGCAGGAGCAACGGTTTATACAGGAGGCGTTCGACACCAACTGGGTGGTGCCCCTGGGTCCCAATGTGGATGGTTTTGAAAGAGATTTGCAGGAATTTCTAGAAAAAGATGTACATGTAGTAGCATTGAGTGCCGGCACGGCGGCTATTCACCTGGGATTGGTGCAGCTGGGAGTGACGCAGAGCGACGAGGTGATCTGCCAGAGTTTTACTTTTTCGGCTTCAGCAAACCCGATTGCTTATCAGGGTGCAAAACCGGTATTCGTGGGCAGCGAACCGGATACGTGGAACATGTCGCCCCGATTGCTGTGGGAAGCCATCGAAGACCGTATCGCCAAAACGGGTAAGAAACCGAAGGCAATTATTCCGGTACATCTGTACGGTATGCCGGCACAGATGGATGCGATTTTGACCATTGCCGACGAATACGGTATCCCGGTGCTGGAGGATGCGGCTGAAGCGCTGGGTGCGGAATACAAGGGACAGAAATGCGGCACATTTGGAGAATTTGCCTGCTTGTCGTTCAACGGCAACAAGATGATCACTACATCGGGTGGGGGTGCACTGGTGTGCCGCACCGAAGAGGAGGCGAAGCGGACGAAGTTTTTCGCCACACAGGCAAGAGACAACGCACCACACTATCAGGA
Source organism: Bacteroidota bacterium (assembly GCA_022708105.1). GTDB lineage: Bacteria > Bacteroidota > Bacteroidia > Bacteroidales > WCHB1-69 > DUOL01. The sequence continues at coordinate 298 of JAKIZI010000081.1, read as the reverse complement.
TTCGCACATTGGCTACAATTATCGGATGAGCAACATCTGCGCGGGCATCGGACGCGGACAGATGTATGTGCTGGAAGAGCACATTGCCCGAAGGAGAGCAATTAATCAGCTGTACCGAACGCTCCTGCACGATCTGCCCGGAATTACCTTTCATACCAATCCTAACAGCGATTTCAATTCGAATTACTGGCTGACGTGCATCATCATCGATCCACAAGAAGCCGGGTTCACTCGGGAAGAGTTGCGTTTGAAAATGGAAGAAGAAAATATCGAAACGCGTCCGTTGTGGAAGCCGATG
>JAKIZI010000080.1 GCA_022708105.1 Bacteroidota bacterium | reverse complement strand
CAAAATTATCGAGGTCGTTATGACCATCGGGAAACACGAATTTTATTCAAAAGCAGAAGATGCGCTTACTGCGCATGGCTATCGTTACTTTGACGGTGACCGGGATTTAAAGGGCAAGGGAAGACAGCACGCTAATAAACCCGATTATATAGCGGCCAAAGGAAATGCGGTAATCATCGGCGAGATTAAATCGCCGGCGGAAAGTCCAAAGTCCGGCAGCTGGCGGCAGATACAAAATAGTGACACGGAAGAGTTTAAAAAAGTCCGTATGGAAGTTGTCAACCGTGAAAAAGCTGAACTTGTCTCACCGGAAGTCGGCGGCCATGAAATCATCATTCGCGGCCAGATAGCGGATTACGTCCGCAAGATCGGCGTCAACTTCGATTTACCACAGTCGTTATCACAAAACATGGAAATCCAAATGGGTTATACCTTTCCTTCATCGGAAAGCAAAAACGTAGAACGAGCATTGAAAAATTGCAGAAAGATAGTGAATGAAAAAATAGACACGGGAAACGGTTCCACCACTTTTATTTTTAGTTAACGAAAAGAGCACGGAATGAATGGGATAATTGGATATTGCGTGATGAAAAAACGCAAAGGTTTGTTGAAAAGACAACGGGTTTATACTCATTCTTCCCGATCGATCCCAAAAGTGTACGTAATTAGAATTGATTGGCAGGGACATTGAATATGAGCAAAATACCTATGTGCTTAAGGAGGGTAACATGGCGAATGATTCAAAGGTGTGGAATGTTGCAAAAAAAGCAATTTCAAAATCCAATCCATTATTAGGAGCTGCAATTAATGTGGCGGAAGGAATGTACAAAGGAATAAAATCATCGGACATACCTAAATATGATGGTGATCCTGATTTGGAATATATTAAATCATGTCTTTCAGAGTTTAAAGGTAAAACAAAATGCTTCACAGATAAAAATCATGATGAAAAAATGTTTAATAAATTTGCAAAAAAATTAAACATCCCTGATTCGGAAAATATTATTTGCATTATTGGTGAAACAACGATGCTTATGACTGAAGGCGTTATATTTACTGATAGGGGTATGCACGTTGGAATAATAAGTTCTGGTACATTTTTTCTATCTTACAAGGAAATATATCAATCGGAAATAGAGAATAATTATGGCATGGTAACATCAAAAGTTATCATCATTAAAGATGACATTAAATATAAAATCGACCTAACCGAGAAAAATGTTGCTAAACTTTTGTACAATGCACTTTCTCGTATAAAGGAATATAAGCCACCTGTCGCCTCCCAACCTGAGGAGGCGGAAGTAAACATAGAAGCTACATCAATAAAGGATAATGAGCTTGGTTATGTTGGAATGTTGAAGGCATTTCTAGAGCAAGGTAATATAGAACAAAATCGGGAAATGCTTAACACACTTGCTAAATCATCTAACATGAGTATTGAGAGAGCTATAGAGATTGAAGAAATAATAAAAGGACAATCATTCAAAGATAATGAATTAGGGTATGTTGGCATGTTAAAGTCTTTCATCGAACAAAACAACATGGAACAAAATCGACCGTTACTCGCTACTCTTGCAAATTCTTCAAACATCAGTCCCGATCGTGCAAAAGAAATAGAAAATATTATTTATCAAAAATAATTGTGAAAAATGAATGGGATAGTTAAATATTGTGTAATGAAAAAACGCAAAGGTCTGTTGAAAAGACAGTCGGTATATACCCATTTATTTTTCATTCCGGTCGATCCTAAACAGTATATGTATTTGGCGTTGATCGGAAAGGATGTTGACAACCAGGAAAATACATACGCCGCTCAACTATTGGTCAAGCTATCCGACGAAATCATGGAGATTACTCTAGCAGGCGAATACGAGCATTTTGGCAAAAAATTCATTGAGCTGGAAGCCTTAAAATGCAAATCATCCAGCCCGTCCCAAGGTAAATATACCATAACCATTCCTAAAAAAGGCGCCTACATCAAATCAAATCTGGAGATCGAATACCAGGTTGAATACAGCACGACAGACAAGAGGGTTTATTTCATAAAAGGTGAATTGAATTTAGTGTCCGGGGAATAGAAAATCCGGATGGAATATTTTATTTTCGAAAGGAGTGAATCTGATGTCCAGCTACGGGGTTTATAAAGTGACCGATAAGAAATGTGCGACATGTTCTTTCTGGTCAGGTAAGCGGACTATTGCTTTTCGTTCCAATAAACCGTTTAACGTGAATGCTGAAGCAGGTAATGCAGACTGTATCGCTCAGAAAGGTAAAAAGGCGACGGCGGCAACCACCTGTTTGAAGTGGCAACAGTGGGAAAAAGTGTAAGTTGGTCAGAGATATCAAAAACAAAAAGGAGATCCTTTATGGAGCAAGTAATAATATCCACATCGGTTATTATATCTTTTTTAGTAGGAGCGGGATTGAGTTGGTTATTATTTAAAATACTTCATAAGCGAGAGATTGAAAAAATTAAGCAATTTGAAACCGTTCAAAATGAAATTATCACAATTAAGGAATCTCTATATAAAGCCGAGGCAGAAAAATCAGCTCTAAAAATTGAGATGGAAAAAAGAATCTCCCAAGCCGTATCAAGTGGTTATGAGGATAATGCAACCAAAGCAATAGAAATTGCAGATCTAAAAAAGCAAGTTGCCATCCAAGAAGCTGAATATATTAAACAATTGCAGAAAGAAAAGTTATTGGCATTTGAGACAGGGTGTAAGGAGGCGTTAAAGGATTATAAAGTCGTATGCACCCCATTTCTCAAATATAATGACAATTTTTTCAGACATACGACTATCGGTGGATATTCCTATCGTTTGCTTGTTAAGGGGATACCTGTCTTTGAACCTGCCGAGATAGTACTCACATCCCGAAAAGAATTTGATGAGAATGTCAAAAAAATGATTATTGAAACGGTACATACGACGGTTAGTTTGATTGGTACCAAGTTAGGCGGACTTCCTTTTGAAAAACTTCCTCTGATTGAGCAGAAATTGTAAGAGTAGTAACAGTTCATATTTAATACTTATTTTACCAGCTTTCTGGAAACAGCGAGACTAGACCAAGAAACAGGAAATCACTAATAGTAGGCAATGGGGATTAAAGCATGCCTATCTCTCGATCCATAGAAAGCAACGTCAATATCCTGACCAATTCTCCAACGTTAAGAAACGTGCTATTTTGTCGGCATGCTTATGTTTATCCTTCCACAATCGAATTATTTTCTTTGTCATACTGCGCCAGTCTGAGTTTGATACCCTCGCGAATGAATTTGGACATGGTAGTCTTTTGCAGTCCGGCGATCATTTTCAGTCGTTGATAGGTGTTGGGCTCTATCAGCAAATTTATTGATGTGTGAAAATTTCTTTTTCTCATGGTTTATTCCTCCTGTATTGTTTTAAATAAAAAGGCCATCACAATGGCGTTAATCGTGATGACCTTTTCAAGCTGTCTGTTTAAAATTAAATTATGACAATACTATGTTCCTCCAGACTGGTTATGCTTCGTTTATGGGAATACGATTAACAATAAAGCATTCACAACAAATACTAATGCCCGAATAGTCTTCAAGGCGTTCTTTTAACTCATCCCAATCGACATTCTTCTTTGCACAGAATTTCATAATATTTTTAAACGGGTCATAATGTGGTGGCGGATCAAAGTGGTCTATTCCGCAGGTCCAATAATCGACAATGCCTTTTTCATTGACACAAGGCTCCAGTTCTTCTTTTAAATAATCCTGAAATTCACTAAGCAAATTAATGAATTGATTTTCCGATAATGACGATACATCTAATTTCTGTTCTGCATTTCTAATCATTTGTTTATTCTCCTTTCTGAATATTATTTTGGTTACATGTTGCCAATTTCTCCCGAATCGCTTCTCTGACGTAATCCGAGATACCGATTTCCTCATTGTCCGCGATGGTCTTGACCTGGTCGAACATTTCTTCTGACAGCATCACTGAGACCGGCCGGGTATAGACTTTCTTCTTCATAGGCAGAAACCTCCTTTCTGAAACTTATTTTATAAATTTCTTATTCATATATTTGTTCTATGTTCTGATCGAACTCGGAAGGATTTTCTGGCAAGAAACGAACTGGGGTGCGTTTTTTGAGGATTGTTTTAAGGCAGAAATGTTTTCGGAACCTACAGGATGTTTGCTAATTTCCGCATCCGATGCTTGACGGACTTTTCTCTTTGACCTTGATTGCTGTTTGCAATATAATCAATGCCAGTTTTTACCGGTAAATCATCAAAGGAGTATCAATAACATGGCCAATCCAAACGTCCCCTATATCGACAATGCAGGAAACATAATCGTTCCATTCGATGCTGAATCAAAATATCACTACTGGAATGGCGGCCAGAAATTATCGGATACTCTTTTGGAAATTAATGCATCAGAGGACAGTTGGAAGAAACATACCGAGAAACCATATCCAGGGAATGCTTCTTAGGAAAGGAGGTTGTCCCATGCCAATATTTATAATGTTCGGAAAACATACACAGGATTCGTTAAAGGATGTCTCGGTGCAACGGACTAAAAAAGC
>JAKIZI010000007.1:325-65120 GCA_022708105.1 Bacteroidota bacterium | reverse complement strand
TCGAAAGTCGCACCGGCGGGAAAGTCTATTACGACCAGTATGCGGTATTGCAGGGGGCTTATAAACGCGACCGTTTCTATTATTTGGTGGATGTCTTTACGATTAAGAATCTCGACAACTTTGCCACCGATTCGATTCAATACAACGGACGATTGGTTTCCGGCGGCATTTTCCCGGACATTGTGCAAGAGTTGAAAGTACGTCCCGATTTTTCCCTTGGGTTTGTGCATCAAACACCCAAATCGGGAATTCCCGCATACAACGAAGGTGTTTACGAAGGTATTGTGGATTTGAGCAACCGCGGGCTTCGCGGCAAGGGATCGTTGTCCTATCTGACCTCCATTACCCAATCCGACAGTTTGGTATTCTATTTGGATGCAGTGCAGGGGAGTGCCAATACGCATATTGTCAAGGAACAGCTTGTGGGAACCGAGTATCCGCCGGCCATCGTGAACGATGCGTATCTTGATTGGAAACCGTATAAACACGAGATGTTTGTCCATACCCAAAAGTCTCCGATGACCATTTTTAACGAGACCAAGCTGAACGGCTTTTCCAAGTTAACCCCAAGCGGAATGTTCGGCAGCGGAACCCTTACCTTGAGCAGCGCCGACATTACTTCCAAGGAGTTTCTGTTCAAACATCATGAACTTATCTCTGATGCCGCCAATCTGAAAATATACAGCTACGAAAACAAAGAGGTCGTCTTCCAAACGGATAACTATCGCTCGCACATCGACTTTAAAACCAGAAAAGGTCATTTTGTCTCCAACGGGGATGTATCTGAAATCTTTTTTGTGAAAAACGAATTTAAGACCGAAGCTTCCGATTTCTATTGGGATCCGATAGATAAAGATATCATCCGCATGAAATGGGATGATCCTTACGCCGGTACCGACATCAACAAAACACCCGCACGTGAGTTGGTGGATATGACCACCACCGGCAACGAACTTATTGCCACCAATCCCGAAAAGAAAGGATTGAAATTCAATGCCCTCAACGCTTCATTCAATTTTTCCGACAACATCATCCATGCCGAAGGAGTGCGCTTTATCAACGTGGGCGATGCGGCACTCATTCCCTACGACGGCAAGGTAACCATTCGCGAAAAAGCCGAAATCGAAAAACTGAATTATGCCCGTCTTGTCGCCGGCAGAGAGAATAAATACCACGAACTGTACAATGTCATCGCAACCATCAATTCCGGTGCAGACTTTAGAGGGTCGGGCGATTATGATTATATCGATGAAAATCAAACGATTCAGAAAATCCACTTTGACACTTTGTGGTATTATAAGGAAACTAAAGGAATTGCTCAAATTCCGATGGAGGCTAATTTTAAATTCAGTCCCGAATTTGGCTTCAACGGGAGAGCAGAATTGAGCAGCCAATATCAATTCCTTAATTTCGTAGGGGGAGTGGAACTTATTCATGAGTGTGATGAGGTGAAATATGCCCGCATGCGCATCAATGGCCGCATCGATCCTAACTACATCCTCATTGAAGTGTCTGAGAAGACCAAAGATGTGAATGACCGAAAAGTAGTAAATGCCATTGCTTCGACCAACAAGGAAGGACGAATTTATACTTGCTTTGGCGGCGCAAAAGACCAGTTTAATGACTCCGAGTATATCTCCGCCTTCGGCTATATCATGTTCGATAAGGCCTCACAGGAGTTTAGAGCCGCCTCCCTCGAAAAGCTGCAAAATCCTTCCCTGCCGGGAAATATGATTGTTCTTAACAAGAGAGATTGTATCTCCAGGGGTACCGGAACCATCGATATGGGCGCCAAGCTGGGACGTGTCGATTTTGTGACCAACGGAACCATTATCAATTATATGAAAGCCGATTCTGCGGAGATGAATCTGACCACCTCCATCGACTTTTTCTTTAACGATAAAGCTATGGGTATCCTATCTAATGCCCTCACCGCTTCCTATTCGCTCGACTTCTTCGACTACTCCAATGACGACAGCTACGAAATGGCGCTTATCAACATGATGGGCGAAGACGAGTATTTGAAATATCAAAAACAGGTGGTGATGAGTGGGCAAGTCAAGAAATTGCCCAAAAAATTGCAGGTGCAGTTCCTTTTCTCTAATATTGATTTTATTTGGGACAAAACCAACAAAGCGTTTGTTTCCCAAACCTTGCTGCCACTCATCATTTGCGGTTCCAAAGAAATTAACAAAGTGGTTCCGGGACGCATTGTGATTGAAAAACGCGGCTCCCGTAACAAACTATACATTTATTTTGAATTTGATGACGCATTCTACTTCTTCCAATTTGAAAATAACAGTATGTACGGATATTCGTCTGAGAAAAAATTTATGGATGCCATCATGGCGGTGGATGCCAAAAAGCGAACCATCAAGTCGGGCGAGGGACAACCATCGTTTACCTATAAATGGGGCAATCGTTCTCAGAAAAATAAGTTCGTAAAGAAATTCTACAATTTTGTGGCTGAAGAGGGCGACGAAGAATAGGAGGTTTTTCGGCTCTTTTTGCCTTGATTTTTTGGGACTTTTGTATCAAGACAAAAGTACGAAAGAAAAAAAGTAAATTTCGATATTATTATTTTCTCGGTACTTATTTTCGCGGATATCAATAATTTTTGATTAAATAGTGGAATTCCTTCTTTTTTCTCGTCTTTTTCTGATGAATAGAAACGATTTCTCTGCTATAAAATAAAATTGAGAAATACTTGATAGGCAACCAGTCCTGCATAAGCTACGAAGCCGCATGCCCAAATAAAAGCGGGGATGTGTGTGAATTTCTGAAGGTTATAGGCATCACCCGACTCTTTATGTTTGAACAGCGACAGATAGAAGAGTACCAGCGTGGACATGACTGATTCGGTGAGCAAGACGGTGGCATAAAAGAGTGCAACGCGGTCAATCCATTCGGAAGTTCCGTAATAGAGCAACAATGCATTGAGTCCGCAAAAGAGAAGAATCCAGATTAATCCGAAGAGATTCCGAACCCATAGGAGCAGTATGACGAAAAAGAGAATGGATAGTCCTGCGATGAAATAATAACCCAAACCGGCATAATACAGGTAAAAGCTAAGCCACGCAAAGGAGGAGGCGAACAGATAACCGCTTACGGAAACAAGAAAAGCCGAAAATTTACTTTTGGTTTGGGTGGTGGCATTTCCGGAGGTGTCTCCGAAAATTTCAATGGAATGGACGGTGCCTTGCAGTAAGAGACTCATGAAGGCATGCCCAAACTCATGAATCAACGTATTGATGATGTTGAAGACCTTTCCGATGTAGGGAATTTTGGGCAAAATTAAAGACAACCCGATGAAGTAATAGACAAGGGGAATTTCTGCGAAGGAAAATGCTTGCAGCTTGTCAATCAATAAGATTATCGGAGAAGGGGTCATCTAATATGTCAAAATCAGGAGACATTATGTAATAAAATTGTTGCGACTCGCCGGCATGCCACAATTCAGTGAGAACAAAGTAGCAGAAAAAAGCTTTGTTGTCGGTATTTTCCTCCGATTTGAGTCTTAAATGTTCGGTGGTCGTGCGAATTTCCTCGATCATAAGCTCTATTTCGCTTCTTTCAGTTTCGGAGAGGGAATCGTCATAAGCCAATCTTGACTCATAATCAGATTCCATATATTCGAGTTGTTCCAAAATAACTTTGACATAGCCATATCGGGTAAGCGAGTCAATTTCCACAATCTTAACGGAATCAATTTCTGTATTTTCCTTTTCTTCGGTGAGAATGGTCTTGATAATCTTTTTTTCAAGTTGCTCTTGTTTGCTTTGGCAGGATTGTGCTACCATGCCCAAAGAGATGATAGAAACGAAAAAAAACGATCTAAGATGATTCATGATTAATAAATATAAACAAATTTAGAGATATCAAATTCGTCTGTTTTGGCAGGGAGGGTTTCGATGATTCCCAGTTGGAAAATATTATAAATACCCCATATTTGGATTTCTTTTCGGTGATGGACTAAAGAGAGTAGGGCGGGAGCAGCCTTTCGAAAGGAATAACCGTTGTTGGGTTTATATTTTTCTTCTTTTGCCTTTTCTGACATCAGTTGCATCCATTTGTTATGGGATAACTGTGGGGTAATTTTTAGAAAATAAGCATGCTCGGGTTGAGCTGCATCTCCTTGAAGCAGTCCGTTTTGGGGGTCAATTGAAAAGAGGGGAATGAAGGTATCCTCTTCATCTTTTGGAATTACCATAAAGGTGAAATGTAATTCATCTTCAATTGAGATACCTGTAAAAAGGTCTAAGTAATTTGTTTCCCATTGATTGAGTTCTGCTATCATGAGTGCTAATGCTTCTTTGGAGTAAGGGACTTCCTGAACCCCTGCGGTGAGGTCGTACTTATCTTTACGGATTTGGATGATAAAGTCTGCGGCTTCCTGCGCTTTTTGTTCCACTGATTTGGTAACCATTTTAGTTTTGCTTACAGGTACTTCTGTCACAACTCCCTCAATAATTTGTGTTTCAACGTAATGATCTTCTTTTTCTATGTATGTAATTGCAGAATAGTTTTTAAAGAAATCCGGTAATTGTGTAGGTCTTATGGTAAATGAAGAATCAAAAACCTGATTATTGTATGGAGTCGCATTTTGATATAGTTGGCTTAAGAATTGTTTTTTAATTTGTCGTGGAGAAAGCTCAACATAGAACAAATGTGTTGAATCAGGGATAGTTACAGGAGAAATTGTGACATTTTTAAGAGCATAAGAAGTCTCATTATTTTGAATGACATTGCTTAGACCTAAGAGTTTTTCGGCATAATCAGTGTAGTAACCTTTAATGAGATTGGTGCGGGAAATTGTTACGTCCACTTTAAAAGCGGTTTTGGGAAGCCGATAGAAAAAGCCGTTGGTTTTTGGGAGCAATCCAGAGTCCGCGGGAAGTTGAATAACTCTATTTTGGGCTGAAATGGAAAGACATACAGCCATTATTATGATAATACCGATAATTTTTTTCATAAGGAATCTTATTTTTTGCATTAAATATGCAAAAATACATCATTTTTTTTAAATCTGTACTTTTTTTTGTTTGGGTTCGTCATACACTTCTAAATTCTCAATTTCTTTGCCGTCGATAGTAAATCTCAGGAAAGTGAGGCGAGTGTGAATGCCGTATCGTCCGGCGGCACCGGGATTGATAAACAGGAGCTGATGCTGTGGGTCGTTGAGAACTCGAAGAATGTGGGAATGACCCGAAACGAAGATTGTAGGCTTTTCTTTGGCAATTAATAGTTGTGCTTCGGGGCTATATGCTTTCGGTCTTCCTCCGATGTGTATCATGGCTACTTTGTGTTCTTCGCAATCAAATACAAGTTGTTCGGAAGTCTCTTTTCGGATAGCCCAATCGTCGCAATTTCCAAAGACGGCTTTCACCGGAGCAATTAGATTTAATTCCGACAACACCTCTTCGCCGCCGATATCACCAACATGCCATATTTCATGACAATCTTTAAAAAATGTAAACAGATTAGGATGAACGTATCCGTGTGTATCAGAGAGAATACCGATTTTTTTCATAAAAATATGCGTAATTGAGAATTGGAAGATCGAATAAGTAGAAATGAATGTTTTTAAAGTACATTGATGACACCCTTATAAACTTCTCTTTTTCCTAACAACGTAGTGATTCTTAATGCATAACTGAATACGTGATTCGGAATCCATACGCCGTTTACTTTTCCATCCCATTTGAAGTTAACTTCTTTGGATTCGAATACCAATTGTCCCCAGCGGTCATAAATAAATATTTCTAATTCTCTAATATTTCGCGTATCTCCCAAAATCTCAAAATAGTCGTTAATTCCATCGTTCAGATAGGGCGTAATGGTATTCGGGATAAAAATATAGGCAGGACATTCGGAGATGCCTACTCTATCGGTAGCTTCACAATAGCCGTCTGAAACGGTTACATAATAGCTTCCGTATTGGGTAACGATGATGGAAGGTGTTGTTTCGCCGGTATTCCACAGAATGGAAGGAGCTTCTGTATTGGCGGTCAGGACTGCCATTGAGTTAGCGCAGAAATCTTCAGGGTCTTGGGATATGGTGACGGTCACATTGTGAAGTTCAATAGTAATTTCATCAGTAGCGGTACAATTTTCTCCCGTAGAAATCGTAACAGAATAGGTGCCTTCTTGCATTACGGATATGGTTTGACTTGTTTCACCCGTGCTCCATTCGTAAGAAACCATTCCGCTGCCGGCATCTAAAGCCAGTGGAAATTGGCTTTCGGAACAAAGGATTCGGTCATTTCCCAAAAATACGTTTGGTAACGGACTGACGTTCAAGTATAGAATGACAGTACTATCACAGCCGAAGCTGGACAATAGATAAAGGGTATCTGTAATAAGACCTACCCGATCTGCATAGATATTAAATCCGTTATCGTTATAAGTTTCTCCCATACAAATTGAGGCCGTCACAGGGATAGGATCGATAGGGAAAACGTGCAAATAGACATTAACGATACTGTCACACCCCCAGAAGCTGGGATAAATAGTTGTTACGGAAGTATCATGTGTGCCAATCAAGTTCAACCCATTTTCTGTGTAGTGGAATCCCGCGCAGATGGTATCATAGATAGAACTTTCATTTTCCAAAATGCGAACAAACGTGCTAATCGTATCATAACCGCCGCAGTTGTTGTTTGATGAACGTCGGTCAATAATCATATTTACCGTATAGTATCCGTATGTCGGAAAGACGTGGCTGGCTGTATCACCTGTTCCGGTGGACCCATCGCCAAATTCCCAGAGAATAGCATCATAATCGGTTTCTACATAACTGCGGAAAATGATGGTGTCGTTCATACAATATTCTTGATTCGCTGAAATATCCACACTGGCAACGCCATTGACATACAATTTATTTTTTAGATTTGCGGCACTTGATCCAACAGAGAATGCGTAAGATTCATCTTGTCCTAATCCGTAAACATGCGCTACGAAACCGGAATCTCCTTCAAGGGTATGCGTGCCATGAGTGATAGTTCTTCTAGCGTAAGAATAATTTATATTTCCCGGTACAGTAGTAAATTGAGCTGAAATATTGCTTCCGTCAAGTGTCATGCTCGGAACGCTTAATGTAGGAGAGATAATATTAATATATTGGGTAAGCGTTTGACCGGGGGAGAATGTGCCGAAAGTGATTTTGCCGATACGCTGTTCAACGGGGCTAATCCAAACCATTGAAGGGTCTCCCGGCCCTCCATAAGTCGATCCGGTAAAATAAAGATAAATGGAAATAGGATTAGTGGCATTGATATAAACCGCCGGTTGAGAAGATGTTACTTCAAATTCGTACATGCCGCCGGAATTCAGTGTTGTAAGCAGACTGCCATCACGATAAACCTGAGTATTGTTATCTGAAGCGGTCACCCGAACGCGGTCGCGGGTTCTACTCATAGAGTTTGTTACAACAAACTCTTTTCCCCAGGAAGTTGTGGGCCATGTTTGTTCTACGATGTGGTCACAGTAGCCGTAGCCGTAAGGAACTTGTGTACAGCGACAACCGGCAAAAACGGCAAATGTCTTACAATCTCTTGCTACTACGCGTGTTCCGGAAAGATCTCCGGTGGAAGAGGAGGTAACCATCTGATAAGCTTGTCCTCTGTTGAGTGTAACCGAAAAGGGTGTCCCCGCTGCGTGTCCACCTGCAGTAGTAGAGGGGGTAATATCTAATATTGTATTGTTTTGTGTTGCTACAAAAGCAACGTTACTGCCATCAAAAACACCCGAATAGGTTTGAATTAAATATTCGTTACCTAAAGCGGGGGTAGGTAATACATTCGTTGCGTCAAAAGTGTATGCAATATAGTTGGCGGCGTACAAAGAAATGGTATCGGTTGAAGTAACCCAGATTCCTTTGTTTTCAACACTCCCATTACCCGTGCAATATCCTTGAGCATTGGGAATCGACACTTCGGTACGTCCTTGTGCCGGAACGGAAAATGTAGTTGACCATCCGGTATTGGGGTTGCTGATGGTCCCCGTGCATGCACGTTGAGCCGAGATGATTAAGTTTGTTGTGGAACTGGTAGAGTGATTATATAAAAAGGTGAGCCAAAAATCTACTCCTTCTGTCGAGGGAACCTGAGCTTTTGCCGAAATCAACATAAAAAAGAAGAATATGAATATTCCGACGTGAGATAAACTCTTTCCGATGGGCTGATAAAATAGTTTACGTATCATATAATTATTAAGAAAAATGCATAAATCTTAACTTTAGACCAAAAAAAATATTTTTTGTTGCCACAAAATTACACTTTTTTTAATACAAATGATATATAACGTAAAGAAATGTATATTATGATTGTTTTAAACGTTGCTTAACGGTTTCAAAAAGTACAATTCCTGTCGCTACGGAGACGTTTAAGGATTCAATCGTGCCAGTCATCGGAATTTGCACCCGATCATTACATTTTTTTAGATAATCGTATGCAATGCCTTCATATTCATTCCCCATCACAAAGCAGAGAGGAGCGGAATAATTTTTTTCAAAGTGATATTTACTTGCTTTTTCAGTCACGGCCACCACTTCAACCCCGGATTCTTGAAGGAAGGTAATCACTTCTCCCAGATTAGAATGTCTGCATACAGGTATTTTATGGAGGGCACCGGCGGAAGTTTTTACGGCATCTTCATTGAGCAATGCTCCGCCTTTCAATGGAAGGATAATGGCATCAACGCCCGCACATTCGGCAGAACGGGCAATGGCTCCGATATTTCGTACATCTGTAATTTTATCCAGAATGAGCAGAAAAGGAACTTTCCCGGCTTCATATACTGCAGGTAAAATGTCGTATATACTTTGGTATTCAATGGAAGATAAAAAAGCTACTACTCCTTGATGATTTCCGCGAGTGTATTTATTAAGTTTTTCAACAGGAACATATTGAAACGGAATTTTATTATGGCGTACTTTGATAAAAAAATCCTTAAACAAATCTCCACCCAAGCCCTTTTGAATCAATATTTTGTCTATCTCTTTGCCACTTTCAATGGCCTCTAAAGCAGCCCGAATTCCGTATATAAAGTTGTCTTGAATCATCTGATTGTTAAATTTCGGCAAAGATACTCATTTTCTTTTTTCTTTGTTTTTTTAATTTGATATCTTTGCATGTTTATCCATCTAAAAATATAGGTATGTCTTTTTTATCAGAATTTGCCCAAATTTTACTTCAACAAGAAAATATCGATTATGAGCGGACTGCGATTATTCTTCCGAACCAACGTGCGAAAAGAGTTTTGCAAAAAGAGTTGGTTCAAGGAATCGGGAAAACCTCTTTTTTACCGCAGATTTATACAATCAGCGATTTGATGGGATTATTGAGTCCTTTACGGAAACAAGATAAAAATAAGTTGTTGTTGCTTTTATATCAAGTCTATCGGCAGTTTGAGCATGCGCAAGGAAAGAGTTTTAATTCGTTCCTCTCCTGGGGTTCTCTTTTTCTTCAAGATATTAATGAAATTGATATGCAGTTGGCAAAAGCGGAAAATATCTTTACCAATTTGTCGGAAGTAAAAGAGATAGACACCTCATTTCTTAAATCTCAATTGTCTGAAAATCAGTTAAATTATATTCAGTTTTACACCATTCTGAAAGAGATTTATGAACAATTTATCTCATTACTCTATGAACATAAAATTGGTTATGAAGGATTGATTTATCGGGATGCTGCGGAACATATCGGTCAATATGCCGGAAAATTAGAATATACCCGCTATTTCTTTGTGGGATTTAATGCGCTTTCTCCTTCTGAAATCGAGGTAATTCGCTATTTTCGTGATCATTTTTCAGCGGAAATATTTTTTGATTTAGACCTTTTTTATTATGGAAAAGATAAAAAAAATCATATTTCTCTATTTATAGATCACATTGTAAAAGAGTTACATGTTAATCCTATTCAAATAGTGAACAGTCATTATGCGACTATCCCAAAGCAGATCTATATCTCAGGGGCGTCGCAACAAGTCAATCAAGTAATGTATGCGGCTGAAATTTTGAATTCGATGCCTCCCGAAGAACTTAATTCCACGGCAGTGGTGTTTGCCGATGAAAATCTGTTGCTGCCTTTCCTCCATGCGTATGATTGTTCTAAGGCCAATCTGACCATGGGCTATCCTTTAAAAGCTTTGCCCGAATATCATCTGCTCGAAACATTGATCAATTTGGTCAAAAATAGCAATCGTTTTTTGGCGGCTGATAAGAATGCAGAAAGAATTTTCTATCATAAAGATGTGATGGCTTTGTATCAAAATCCATTAATAAGAACCTCTTTTTTTGAAAATGAAGATGCTTTTGATTCATTCATTAATGAATTGATACAAAAAAATAAAGTCTTCATGACCTATGAGGAAATTCCTAAGATTCACACACTTCCCCTGCCGAATTTAGGACTGAACGGAGAAGCATTGCTTGATGAATGGATTCATTTTTTCCTTTTGATAGAAAAGGAGGTTTTAACGCGTGGATTGTGCTTTATTAATCTGATTATTAAAGAATTAAAAAATGTAATAGATTTACTGCATGAGTTCCCGATTCAGGATGAAATAAACATGGATATTATGGATTATTTTATTCGAGATGCACTTGCCGGAAAAACCATTTCAATGCGGGGAGATTTTGATAAAGGACTGCAAGTAATGGGATTGCTTGAAACCAGGTCTTTGGATTTTGACCATGTGATTATGCTTTCGGTAAATGAGGGAATTATCCCGATGGGGAAATCTCAAAATTCTTTATTGTTATACGAAATAAAGAAATATTTTAAAATGCCGACCTTTAAAGAAAAAGATGCCATATATGCTTATCACTTTTTTAGACTTCTTCAGCGAGCGAAAACAGTTCATCTGATTTATGATTGTGATTCTCAAAAATCAGTGGCAGAACCAAGCAGATTTGTACGGCAACTTCAATTTGAAGTACAATCTCAACAATTGCAGGATGTTATCAAAATAGAACAAAGACAAATATCCTTACCTCCGAATCAAAATGAGACAAGTGCGAAGATTTCTATTCAGAAAGATGAATCTGTTTTAAACGATCTTTATAAGATTCGTTATTCTCCTTCGGGGCTGATTCAGTACATCAATTGCCCGCTTCAGTTTTATTTTAGGTATGTTGCTAAGATTAAACCTTTAGAAGAAATTTCGGAGAAAATAGAAGCTTCCATTTTGGGTTTGGTAATCCATCAGGTGCTTGAAGAATTTGCAAATGAAATTATTAATGCAAAAAATAGTGTTTCCGACATTATTTCATCGTATGAAAAAAATATAGAGCAACATATTGAATCCGCTTTTATAAATAATAAAATAAGTTCGAATGAGTTGAAAAAAGGCAAACTTTATCTTGCTTTTGAAGTTGCCAAAAAATATCTGACTTCCTATTTAAAGAAATTGCGTGAGGAATTTAAGGACGCTCCAGTAGTATTTCTTGGGACAGAAGTGGATGTGGCGACAACGCTGATGGTGGATGATATTACGGTGGTTTATCATGGAAAAATAGACAGAGTGGATTTGTGCGAGAAAAAAGTTTTGATATTAGATTTTAAAACCGGCAAAGTGGAAAGTGATAAATTGAAGGTTCTTTATGATCTGGAAGATATCTTTGAAGACAGCTCCTATAAACAAGCTTTTCAATTACTTTCATACGCATTTTTATATCATAAAGAGAGTTCCGAATATGCTCATATAAAGACCGATACCTACGAATGTGGCATTGCGAGTCTTCAATCTTTGGTTTCGAATAATCCTAATTATATTCATCTCCTAAAAATTGAGGAAAACAATAAAACCACTTCATCGGAGATTACAACAAAAATACTTGGGGAGTTTGAAGCCCAATTAATAGATCTGTTTAGGAATCTCTTCGATGCGAAAATGGATTTTCATCAAACTGAAAATCTCGATCATTGTAAATATTGTGATTATCAATCGATTTGTAAAAGACAAAATGTTGATTTTGCTTAACTTTTTTCGATTCTGATTCTTGCATCTACTGCCGTAATTGCAGAAGGAGTTCCTAACAGAGGATTGAGGTCCATCTCTGCAATTTCGGGAGCTACGGTAACTAATGCGGATACTCTGGTTATGGCATCTGCAAACAGTTCTTCATTCACGGGCTGTTGTCCTCTAACTCCTTGAATAATCTTATAACCCCGAAGTTGACGAATTAAAGATAGTGCTTCTTCATGATTAACGGGAGCCAATGCAGCTTGAACATCTTTCAATACCTCCACAAAAATACCTCCTAATCCGAAAAGGACTTGATGTCCAAATTTTTCTTCTTTGGATGCGCCAATAAATATTTCAGTTCCGAATAACATCGGATATATCTCAACGGCATAGGTTTCAGGGATTTTGATTAGTCGGTTGAATTCGCGGGCCACAGTCTCTTTGTCTTTTACGTTCAGAACAACGCCGCCTACATCCGATTTATGCAAGGGGCCAACCACTTTCATAACCAATGGAAATCCTACTTCTTCAGCAAAAGTGATGGCATCTTTTTCCGTCTTGACTTCAATTTCTCTTTTTCTGTCAATACCGGCAGCATTGAGCAATAACTGGATTTCTTGTAAAGATAAATAGCCGTTTTCAGCTTGATCAATCACTTCACGAATGGCTTTGGTATCAATAATGGGAAGTTTCGGAGAAGTCGGCTGCGGAAGGGGCGTGTTCAATATTTTAGCCAATGCATTTCCAAAAACACACTCTTCCGGAAAATTGATTCTTTTTTTAGTATTAATAAAATCGTCAATTTCGTCTTTAACATTAATAATGGAAGGCAATATGGGGAAAATGGGTTTACGGCAGGTTTTCATTTTTTGATCCAATACTTCATAAACTTCCCAATTGGCGAATAGTCCGGGAGAGCCAAAGATGACGGCCATGGCATCAATATTATCAAAATTATTTTCACAGGCATCGATAATTTCTCCCAATTGCGCTGCTGTTCCGGTAGCCAAAAAATCAATAGGATTTCCTACGGAAGAACCTGGGAAGAGCTTACTTAATAATTTCTCTGCTGCCGGTCCTTCCAAATGAGGAACTTCCAATCCATTATTGGAAAGTACATCTGTAAGCATAACGGCAGGACCTCCGGCATGAGTGATGATGGCAATATTGCGGCCTTTCACTTCGGGGTGCATAAAAATAGAGCAAACGGTTGTCAGTTCTTCGCGGTTGTGACAACGAACAATTCCGGCTTTGCGAAAGAGTGCATTCACCGCTACGTCGGAAGTGGCAAGAGCTCCGGTATGGGAAGAGGCTGCCCTGCTTCCGGCACTAGAGCCACCGGACTTGATGGCTGCAATCTTACAACCTTTGTTGATGAGACTGGTTGCGTGTTGAAGCAGTTTCTTAGGGTTGCGAACATTTTCCATATACATCATGATGACACGAGAACTTGTAATCGGGTCAAAACTATTGTCTAAATGTTCCAACACTTCTTCAATTCCCATTTGTGCAGAATTTCCGACAGCCCAAACACTATTGAAAGATAATCCGTTGGTCATCCCGTATTCTTTAATGAACACCGCAGTTGCCCCCGAACCGGTTATAAAATCTACTCCTTTGGGATTGAGCGGAGGTATGGGGGTGTCAAAAGCTCCACAATAATTCATATTTAGAAATCCGGTACAATTAGGACCTATTAAACTCCCATTGACAGCATTAATGGTTTCTGCAATCTCTTTTTCGAATTGTGCTCCAATCGAATTTTCTTCAGAAAAGCCGGCAGAAAGAATAATAAAACCTCCCGTATTTTTCTCATGCGCAAGCACCTTGACCGTGGATGGACAATATTTTGCCGCAATCGCTAAAATAGCACAATCTACTTGCGGTAAATCTTCCACTTTGGAATAACATTGAATGCCTTGTACGGTAGTCTCTTTCGGGTTAACGGCAAAGACGGTGCCTCCGAAATTGCTTTCCAACAAATTTTTCAAGACTTTACCTCCCGGTTTTTGAATATCTTGAGACGCTCCAATAACTACAATGCTTTTGGGATTTAATAATTTAGGATTAATCATAGAAATTAATATTTATTGATTTATATATGCAAAATTATAAAAATATAGAATTAATTAATCTTTGGAAAATCAGGAAGAAGAGTGATTTGAGAAGTTGAAAAATCAATGGAAAAAAATAGGTGTTCTTTGCCATTGGTAACTCCGATAACCGGAGCTTGAAGCGTTTGGTTGTAGCGACCGACCTGAGCCAGAACCTCTTGTGTGAGTGCTACGGAAGGGGCTTTGCACTCAACCACCAACGCTGCTTTACCTTGACGATCATGTACTACAATATCGTATCGTTTTGTTAATTGATTGACTGATATTTGTTTTTCAACAGAAATATGAGATGCGGGAATTTTTTTTTCATCAATAATAAAATGAATAAAAAATTGACGAACTTTTTCTTCTTCGGTCAGGAGTACCCATTTCCTGCGAATGGGATCAAAAATTTCGGTTCGCCCTTCAAATTGTCTTTGCTTAAGCATCATGTTCAATTAATTTTTTAACAATAATGCGTCGGAAAGAATTTGTTCCAATACAGTAGGAGAAATATCGCGGGTTATTTCTCCATCTTTACAATAAGAAATTTGCCCTGTTTGTTCCGAAACGATAACGGCAACGGCATCTGTCAAAATAGTAGCTCCAATAGCGGCTCGATGCCTTAAACCTAAATCTGTTGGCAAATGTTCGTCTTTGGATACCGGAAGAATGCACCGAGCTGCCACAATCTTATGATTATCAATAATAATCGCTCCATCATGCAAAGGACTGTTCTTAAAAAATATATTCTCAATTAAATCTCTGGAAACAATTGCATCAAGGCGTTCTCCGGTTTCAATGATATCCACCAACGGTGCCTGCCCTGCAAAAACAATTAAAGCGCCGGTTTTGGAATTGGACATTCGACGACAAGCCCTCACTACAGCATTGATCTCTGGTTTGTAAGTATCAGAACCGGCTTTTTTGTGGAATTTTCCGCTCAACATTTTGATAAATTTATTGTTTCCGAAATAGAGTAAAAATTTTCTTATTTCAGGTTGAAAAACAATAATAAGGGCAATAACCCCCACACTGATGACTTGCCCTAATATTTGAGATAATATAGTGAGTTGGAAAAAAGTAGTTAATTTCCAAATGATATAAATAATTACGATGGCCCATAAAATTCGTAAAGCAGCCGTTCCTTTTAAAAGATTATAGAGCTCAAATAAAATAATGCCGACCAAGAGAATATCAATAAAATCGTTAATGGTAAATTTTATGAAATCTAATGCAGCTAAAATAGTCATCGTATTATTTTTTGCAAATATACAAAATTAAATGTTTTCTTGCAAATATTGTGCACATTCCTCAAATGTTTTGAACGTATTGTTTTCCGGAATCAAATCCGGAATTACATTCATGGATTGAAGCATATACAATGGTTGAGGTTGTATAATGGTCATCAACACAGTAATTCCTTTGGCTTGTAAATCTTTAATAGCAGTTTCCATTGCATAAAGTCCGGATTGATCCATAAAAGAGACAAGTTTCATTCGAATAATAACGATTTCTGCATGTTCGGGAATACTCTGCATAATTTCTTGGAATCGTGTAATGGAGCCAAAGAAAATTGGTCCATTAAGTCGTTGAACATATATTTTTTTTCTTGTTTCTGCAGGGAGAGTCTTTTCATCTTCCCATGGCAACTCTTTGTCGAAAGTTGAAATCTCGGCAGAGTGATAACCGCTTTCAACTAAATCGCCGGCTCTTTTCATAAATAAAACACTTGCAATAACCATTCCTATACCCACGGCAATAAGTAGGTCAACAAAAACGGTTAAGAGAAGTACAGAAACCAATACAACGGCATCGGCGCGGGGAATTTTGAATAGATCTTTTAATCCTTTAAAATCAATAATCCCTATACCAACTGTAATTAAAATTCCGGAAAGTACAGACAGAGGAACAAATTTTACAAACCGTCCCAACCCTAGAAGAATTGCCAAAAGAAACAATGAGTGAATCATTCCGGAGAGTTTTGTACGCCCACCGCTTTTAACATTAACAACGGTTCTCATCGTAGCTCCGGCTCCTGCAATTCCGGAAAAAATGCCTGCAAAGAGGTTCCCAATCCCTTGCCCGATAAGTTCACGGTTGCTATTATGCTTTGTTTTGGTAATATTGTCTGCAACAACAGAAGTTAATAAAGTATCGATCGAACCTAACCCCGCTAAAGTTAAAGCAGGAATGAAAGACATCTTAAGAACATTCCCCCATTCTATGCCTGATAGAGAAAAAGATGAATTGGTAAAAAATGGAAGAGGAAAACCCGAAGGTATTTCTCCGATGATTTTATTGAAATCTTTGAAAAATAGAGAAAAAAGTGTAACTAAAATCAATGCGGTTAACGTTGCCGGTATTTTTTTGGTAATCAATGGAAAAAGATAAATAATAAGAATGGTTACTCCTCCGAATAATAAAGCGTATGGGTCAAAACTTGCAATTTTTGAGGGTAATTGACTAATCATATCTACAATAAGCACAGGAGATTTCATTCCCAATAACGGATAAATTTGCTGAACAATGATGATAATGCCAATCCCACTCATAAATCCGGATAAAACAGGATAGGGAATGTATCGAATATATTTTCCAAGTTTGATAATCCCAAATAGAATTTGAAATAATCCGCATAACATACCGGTTATGGAGAGGGTAATTAAAACGGTTCCCATATCGTGCGTGGTACTTGTCGCCCAAATCCCGGATATTAACGTTGCTGAAATTACCGTCATGGGACCGGTCGGGCCACTGACTTGGGATGGAGTGCCTCCAAATAACGAGGCAAAAAAACCGACCATAATCGCTCCAACTAAACCTGCTAATGCACCAATTGCCCCAATGTTGGCTACATCCTGACTGTCAATAACGCCGAATGCTTGTATCCCAAAAGCTAAAGCCAATGGAAGCGCAACAATCCCTGCAGTTATTCCTCCAAAAATATCACCTCTTAAATTTTTAGTTAATGAATTTTTCATTGTTTTTAATTTAGAAAAAAATAAATCAGTTATTGGTATCTTTAAATTTTTAAAATATTGATTGATAATATTTTATTAATTCGATAATTGAATCTGCAAATATACAAAAAATGTATAAGAAAATACGAATCTTTATATATGACGAAACAATATTCAGTAACAATATACTTCCTATAGTTGCGTTTTATAATTTAATAAGGTTAAGACTTTTTTTGTTTAACAAATTATCTCAGAATTAATTATGGAAAATTTTAAATTTTCAAATCCAGTTAAAATCATTTTTGGAAAAGGGATGATTAAAGAATTATCCAAAGAAATTTCTATAAATAAAAAGGTGATGATTTTATATGGTGGGGGGAGTATTAAAAGCAATGGTGTTTATGAGCAAGTGATGTCGGCTCTTCAGAATCATCAGGTGACAGAATTTGGAGGGATAGAGCCAAATCCACATTATGAAACTTGTATGGAAGCAGTCAATAAGATCAAGCAGGATAAGGTAGATTTTTTATTGGCTGTAGGTGGCGGCTCTGTGATTGATGCAACGAAATTCATTGTTGCGGCAGCTTGTTGTGAATATGACCCGTGGAAGTTGATGACTGGCGAGATTCCAATTAGAGATGCAATGCCCTTTGGAACAGTTCTTACGTTGCCTGCTACCGGCTCGGAAATGAATAAGAATTTTGTTGTAACAAAGGCATCGACCAAAGAAAAGTTGGCTTGTTCTTCTCCGTTTGTTTTTCCAAAGTTTTCTGTGTTGGATCCGGAAACAACCTATTCGCTTCCGGCAAAACAAACCGCCAATGGTATTGCAGACGCTTTTATACATGTGCTTGAACAATATTTGACTGCACATCAAGAGGCATTTATACAAGATTATTTTGCCGAAAGTATTATAAAGGTTTTACTTGAAAAAGGAGTACAAGTATTTCAATCTCCCTATGATTATGATATCCGCGCCAATTTGATGTGGGCATCCACATGGGCACTTAATGAATGGATTGCTCAAGGGGTTTCGGAAGATTGGGCTACCCACATGATTGGACATGAATTGACCGCATTTTATGGAATCGATCACGGCCAAACCCTTGCAATCGTACTACCCGGAGTGATGCACTTGTTAAGAGCCCAAAAAGAAGAAAAAATTCTCCAGTTAGGAAAAAATGTCTTTGGCATTGATTCAGGTACGATAGATGAGAGGATTGATATGACTATTAATCAAATAGATCAATTTTTTCGCTCAATTGGCATAAAAACGAAGTTGTCCGAATATGGGCTCGGAATTGATGCTATTGCTCCTATCGTTGAGCGTTTTAAAGAGAGAAAATGGCAGCTTGGAGAAGCCGGAAATATTGATTATGAAATGATTGAAAAAATATTGCGTTCGAGAATATAGTTTTTTCGGAGCAGCGTCTGATTTATTTGTATTTTTGCAAAAAATAAAATAGATGGAGCCTATTATATCTAAAGATTATAAGGATACGCGTTCCGGATTCGGACAAGGATTACTGGAAGCCGGAAGAGAAAATCCTTCTGTGTTTGCTTTATGTGCCGACTTGATTGGAAGTTTGAAAATGGCAGATTTTATTAAAGAATTTCCGGAAAGGTTTATTCAAACGGGCATTGCAGAAGCCAATATGATTGGTATTGCAGCCGGATTGGCATTGAGTGGAAAAATTCCCTTCGCAGGCGGATTTGCCGGCTTTATGTCGGGAAGAGTTTATGATCAAATTCGTGTGTCGGTAGCGTATTCCAATCTGAATGTAAAAATTGCCGCTTCCCATGCTGGTATTACAGTAGGAGAGGATGGGGCCACACATCAAATGATGGAGGATATTGCTCTTATGAAAGCATTGCCGGGAATGGTAGTGCTTAATCCATGTGATTATAACCAAACACGCATGGCGACTCTTGCCGCTGCTGAATATTGCGGTCCGGTATATCTTCGATTCGGCCGACCTGCAGTTCCTAACTTTACCCCAATAGATCAACCCTTTGTTATCGGAAAAGCTTTGATGATGAATGAAGGGACGGATGTTTCGATTTTTGCAACCGGACACTTGGTTTATCATGCACTCGAAGCGGCTTATCTGCTTTCTCAACAAGGAGTTTCGGCAGAAGTTATCGATATTCATACAATCAAACCTTTAGACAAAGCGGCAATTATTAATAGTGTTACGAAAACCAAATGTGTGGTTACCGCAGAAGAACATTTGCTTAATGGAGGTATGGGCGATTCTGTTTGTCAATTATTGAGCAGGAATTATCCGGCTCCCGTTGAAATGGTCGGAGTGGATGATGTTTTTGGCGAAAGTGGAAAACCTAAAGAGTTGATGAAAATGTTTGGGTTGGATACCAATGCGGTTCTTCAAGCCGCTCTACGTGTGATTGCGAGGAAATAGTTTTAGATTGAGGTATTGTTAGTTATTATTTATGATGGTAGAATCCGACGAGAAGATTCTTTCCCTTTTTAAAGAAGAAAAAACAAAAGAGAAAGCTTTTAAATTATTGATAGATAAATATCAACGAGATATTTATTATGCTGTGAGAAGAATCGTATATCTTCACGATGATGCCAATGATGTAACTCAAAATGTCTTTATTAAAATATGGAGACATTTAGATGGATTCCGAGGAGATTCATCTTTAAAAACATGGCTTGTAAGAATTTGTGTCAACGAATCTCTCTCGTTTATAGAAAAAAAGAAAAAACTTCTTAATCTTTACGATGATTCCTACACTTCTTATATGTTGAAAACAGTAAAAGAAGAACAATACTTTTCTCCGGATAAAATTCAACATTTAATACAAGAAGCCATTATTCAGTTGCCCGAAAAACAACGAATAGTCTTTTCTATGCGCTATTATGATGAAACTCCCTACGAAGAAATGGCTCAAATACTCAATACTTCTGTGGGAGCACTCAAAGCTTCATACCATTTTGCAGTTCAAAAAGTAGAAGCTTTTCTCTCAAAAAATTCCGAACTTTGATATTAAACTTCTTTTTTTTATAATAGTCAAAATGATGTTTATTAAATAAAAATAGCAGTGAATTTAGATCAGTATCCCAAAAAAGAATTTTTTGAAGTCCCTGAGCATTATTTTGATGAACTCCCCAATAAGGTGCTTAATGCCATTCATCAAGAGAAAAAATATGTGCTTAGAAAAAGATTGTGGATGATATCTTCATCTGTTGCTGCTGTGATGATTGTGCTTTTGGGAGTGTCATTTTTCTTGACCAATCCGAATAACGATGATAATATTTCTTTAGAAGTAGAAAAGGTTGAAGTCGATTCTCTTCCCTCTGCAGTTGAACTGGCTAAATCTGAAGATGTTTCTTTTCCTGATATGGTTGATGAAGAATCTTCTTCGGTGAAGCAAGAACGGGGGACGACTTCTATGTCCACTCCAGT
This sequence comes from Bacteroidota bacterium, assembly GCA_022708105.1. GTDB lineage: Bacteria > Bacteroidota > Bacteroidia > Bacteroidales > WCHB1-69 > DUOL01. Next base: position 44,666 of record JAKIZI010000007.1, on the reverse strand, counting down.
TGAAAAAATAGTTAAACCTTCAACCGAAGAACCAGATTTCTGTAATCTTGATATGCAAATTATAGAATATTATTCCGAGGATATTGTTAGTAATGAATATAATGAATTAAAATAAAAAGTTATGAAAAAAATTATGCTAAGTGCCATCATCATATTGGCCGTTGCGTTTCAGGTTCAAGCTCAGCCCAAGCAATCACCGCAAACCCAAGGAAATGAAAATATAGTACAGAATATAGATCAGGAAGAAACTAACTGTCGTAATGTCAGTGTTTTGAAAAGACAGTATATACAGGATAGTCTTCAACTTGATGCAGTTCAAGCAAAGAAATTTTGGGCAGTATATGATAAATATGAACAAAAAGAACAAGACATACATGATGAATTTCATAAGTTTAAAAAAGAACAGATGTCTCCCAATGGCCAAGAAAGAGTACAATATAAGAATTTATCGGACGAGCAAAAGGTAATCTTTCTTGAAAAGAAAACACGCATGAAAACGGAATTGTCTAATATAGAACAAGAATTATTTCTTGAACTTAAGCAAATATTAGATCCTGAAACCCTTGTTCGATTCTATCAACTGGAAAGAAATTTTAGAAAAGAGATGGTTCAGAAATCAAGGTTGGAAAGAAAAGAAAAAGAAAATAGCGGTACGATTCCTACGAAACGCAGAAGGTGAGAGAGCTAAATAGGTTTAAAGAATTAAGAAAAAAATTTCATCAACTTGCGGAACCCTCCGGTTTAGAGAAGGGGACCGCAAGTTTGATTTGTGATGAGCTTGAAAAATACAATCCCTATAAAATTCATACATTTCATGATTCTTATAGTGTGCTGGCAGAATGGCGTTTTTCCGATGATCTGCGTACTATTTTGATTCGCGGAGATATAGATGCCGTCAAAGTTAAAGAGACTCTTTCACTTCCTTATGCTTCTTTCAGAGAAGATGTTTCCCATAAATGCGGTCACGATGGTCATATTGCAATTTTGTTAGAATTGGCAAGGAAATTATCTGAAATGTATCTGCCTTTTGGGAGAGTGCTCCTTTTTTTTCAGGCAGAAGAAGAGTCGGGACAAGGTGCCCGCAAATTATTGCACCAACCTTTGCTTGCTCATTATGATATTGTCAGAATTTTTGGGTTTCATAATATTCCGGGATTTCCCACAAATAGTATTATTTGTCGAGAAGAGTCTTTTACATGTTCCGTAATTAGTTGTGATATTACTATCGAAGGAAAGAGTGCGCATGCAGCAGAACCCGAAAATGGAATATCGCCTATTCCGGCAGCATTCCAACTTCTGGAATCGGTCGCTCATTTTAATCAACCTGATTTGGAACAAGAGAATTATTGCTTAGTTACTCCTATTGAAGTACATCTTGGCGAAAAAGCATACGGAGTGGCCGCAGGAAATGGTGTAATTCGCCTGACGATTAGAACCAACAACGAAAAACAACTGAATTTTATAAAACATTCCATTGAACAATTAATTTCTCACATCGAAAGTCAAACATCAGGATTAAGGATGAGCATTGATTGGCTGGAACACTTTGTTTCTGTCCGGAATAATCCTTCAGCGGTTGCTGAAATTACTTCTGCGTCAAAAGAGTTAGGGGTGCAATATATGATAAAACAAACCCCTTTTACATGGGGAGAAGATTTTGGGTTTTTCACTCAAAAGTATTCTGGCGCCATGTTTGGCATTGGAGCAGGGGAGACGCAACCATCGTTACATAACTCCAACTATGATTTTCCGGATGAAATTGGTCCCGTTACCGTTGAATTGTTGTGTCGTCTGATTCAGAATTTCTTTTCTGAATAATTATTTCGATATTCATTTTGTTTTTTTCTTTTGATTTTCATTTTCTTTTAAAAAATAATGATGTACTTTTGCATTTTATAAACTATAAAATAATAAAGAATTACCATTGGCTTCAATAAAAAAATTAGCAGGACAAACAATCATATATGGAATGCCTACAATTTTAGGCAGATTACTGAATTATCTGTTGGTGCCTCTTCAGACATACGTCTTTGCGACAGCCCAATACGGAATTATTGGAGAAATGTATGCATGGATGAGTTTGTTGTTGGTTATCCTGACTTATGGAATGGAAACGGCGTTTTTCCGCTTTTCCCAAATTGATGAGTATCAAAAAAAATCATATTCCACGGCCCTTATTTCGCTGCTTTCCACCTCCTTGCTCTTTCTCTTGATTTGTTTGATTTTTGATAATGGGATTGCTTCGTTGATGAATTATGGCGATAATCCGGAATATATTCGTTGGATGGGGCTGATTGTGAGTTTAGATGCATTTACTTCCATTTCATTTGCTCGTCTTCGTTTGCAGATGCGTTCGGTAAAATTTGCCATTGTCAAATTCGCAAACATCGGGGTTAATATTCTGCTTAATTTGTTTTATTTGGCATTATGCCCCTATCTTTATAATATTGGTTTTGCTCCTGATATAATGAAAGTTATATACGACCCGAGTGTCGGAGTCGGTTATGTGTTTATTGCAAATGTTGCTGCATCAATGATTACATTGTTGCTGCTGCTTCCCGAAATTTTTAAGATAAAATGGAATTTCGATTTTATATTGTGGAAAAAAATGATGCGCTACGCCCTGCCTTTATTGGTTTTGGGATTGGCCGGTATTGTGAATGAGACTATGGATCGAGTGCTTATAAAATATTTATCCCCTTCTGATATTGCGCAAAGTCAAGTTGGAATTTATAGTGCCTGCTACAAGATTTCCATTATGATGACTATTTTTATTCAGGCGTTTAAATATGCTGCGGAGCCCTTCTTTTTTAGTAAATCAAAAGACAAAGATGCAAAGGATACCTATTCGCAAGTGATGACTTTTTTTGTTTTGATTTGTTCCGTCATGTTTATTGGAATTATGTTGTATATAGACATTGTCAAATATTTTGTCGGACCGGAATATCATGTCGGATTGAAAGTAGTTCCCGTTTTATTATTGGCCAATCTCTTTTTGGGTATTTTCTACAACTTGTCTATTTGGTATAAACTTACCGATAAAACTAAATACGGAGCATATATTACACTTATTGGTGCAGTTATTACGTTAACTCTTAATTTTGTTCTTATTCCAATTATAGGTTATTACGGCTCTGCATGGGCAACATTTGTCTGCTATTTTGTGATGATGGTATTATCCTATATTTTGGGACAAAAACATTATAGAGTTGAATACAAAACAGGAAGAATGATATACTACATCCTTTTTGCGGTTGCCATTTATCTGGTGTCTACGTTCATTCCTGCACCTTCAAAATCAATTCATCTTCTTGTTAACACGGCGTTATTGTTAATTTATTTTTCTGTATTATTTCTTACGGAAAGAAAGATTTTGAAACAAATGTTCACCAATTCATAAAAATCAGATGGTTGTAAAAGTTATTAATAAATCGGCACACCCTTTGCCGGATTACGCGACACTCTTTTCAGCGGGAATGGATTTAAGAGCCAATCTTAAAGAAACTGTTTTATTGCGCCCCCTTCAGAGAATATTGATACCAACGGGCATTATTGTGGAAATTCCTCAAGGCTACGAAGGACAAATCCGTCCACGAAGCGGATTAGCCATCAAATCTGGGATTACAGTCCTAAATTCTCCGGGAACAATCGATGCCGATTATCGCGGCGAGATTCAAGTGATTTTGATAAATCTTTCGGAGGAAGAATATGTTATTCAAAATGGAGAACGTATTGCTCAATTGGTGTTAGCGAAGTATGAACGAATTGAGTGGCAGGAAGTGTCAGAACTCAAGGAGAGTGATCGCGGGGAAAAAGGTTTTGGAAGCAGTGGGCTATTATAATTTTATCTCTCTGATGGATTGGGTTTTGTGATGTTTGCTTCTATTTTCCTCCCTAAAATTATTTATTTCAATTCATCAGTAGTTATTGTTTTTTTTTATATTTTTGCAAATTAAAAAATAATATTAATCTTTATAGTAAAAGTTGTATAGATGGAAAATTTAGAAAAAAACGAAGTTTTGTCAAGAGCGGTTAGAGCTGGAAAACGTACATACTTTTTTGATGTTAAAACCACTAAAAGTGAAGAAAAATACTTAACTATTACGGAAAGTAAAAGAAAATTCAATGCAGAGAGTGGAAACTTCTTCTATGAAAAACATAAATTATTTTTATATAAAGAAGATTTTGAAAAATTTAAGAATGCATTGTCCGGGGTATTGGAATTTATAGAAACGGGTAAAATTCCGGATGATATCTTATTTGATACAGAATCTCAGAGAGAATCCAGTGATTTGAGTTTTGAAGATTTGCAATCATAATGGGAAAAATTATTGCTGTTGTTAATCAAAAGGGAGGAGTAGGGAAGACCACAACATCTGTTAATTTGGCTGCTTCATTGGCTGTTTTAGAACATAAGACCCTTTTAATAGATGCCGATCCGCAAGCCAATGCTACCGCAGGAGTCGGTTTCGATCAAAATGAAATACAATATAGTATATATGATTGCATGATTGGTGATTATGATGCCAAGCAAACTATATTGACGACCAATACGCCGAATCTTGATCTGTTACCGGCCAAAATTGACTTGGTGGGAGCTGAAATTGAAATGATTTCTTTGGAAGAACGGGAGTATAGATTGAGAAAAGCGCTGCAATCTCTGAAAGATGATTATGAGTTTATTTTTATTGATTGCGCCCCTTCTCTCGGATTGATAACATTAAACGCCCTTGTGGCTTCGGATTCTGTTATTATTCCGGTTCAATGTGAATATTTTGCACTCGAAGGTCTTGGAAAACTTTTGAATACCATACGTTTGATTCAATCCGGAATGAATCCCAATTTAACTATTGAAGGAATTTTATTGACAATGTACGATTCTCGGCTTAAGCTAGCGAATGCAGTTGTGGAAGATGTTCGACAACATTGTAGAAATATTGTTTTTGATACGGTAATCAGTAGAAATATCAGATTAAGCGAAGCTCCAAGTTACGGAAAACCTATTGTCCTGTATGATGTTCAATCGAAAGGAACTACCAACCACTTTAATCTGGCAAAAGAAATTTTGCAGAATAACGGATATACATTATAATTTAAGCTTTGTGCCATGGAAAAAAATAAGAGTAAGCTGGGAAAAGGCTTAGGAGCGTTGCTTGGAGATGCTGAATATACAGTCATTTCACCCAATTCGGTTGCAAGAATCAAATCCGATGTGAATGGGTTTATAAAAATAGACTTGATTGAGGCAAATCCTTACCAACCAAGAAGTGATTTTGAACAAACCGCCATTGAAGAATTGGCTTCTTCTATTAAATCTTATGGGTTAATTCAACCGGTTACTGTACGCCCTATCGATAATGGAAAATATCAGTTGATTTCGGGGGAACGACGGCTTCGTGCTTCTAAATTGGCAGGATTGACAGAAATTCCCGCCTTTATTAGAACTGCCGATGATTTGCAATCCATTCAAATGGCATTAGTTGAAAATATTCAACGTGAAGATCTGAATGCTATAGAAATCGCCGTCTCATTTCAAAGATTAATCGAAGAATGCAGTTTAAATCAAGAAGAACTTAGCCAAAAAGTTGGGAAAGATAGAAGTACAATTGCCAACTACCTCCGATTGCTGAAATTATCTCTCCAAGCTCAAATTGCCGTCCGCGATAATAAAATTTCCATGGGACATGCCAGAGCGATGGTAACTCTCGAAGATCCCCAACTTCAAAATAAAGTAGTAGAGGATATTCTTAAAAATGGACTCTCCGTTAGACAGACAGAAGTTCTTGTAAAAAAATATTTATCCGAACAAGGTGTTGCTAAAAAGAAAATGAAAGTTTCATTATCTGCTCATGTGACTGACTTTAAAAACGGATTATCCAAAAAATTAAATACCAAAATTTCTGTGGTGAAGGATGTGTCAGGAAAGGGAAAGATCTCTATTCCATTCACTTCAGAAGAAGAGTTGGAAAGAATTATCAATATTCTTAAATAAATATCCAATGAAATGGCGGCAGTTGTGCTTCTTCCTTTTGTCTTTTTTGTTGATATGGAATCTTTCTGCCCAACAAACGGACACAATTTTATCTACAAAGGAAAAACAGCCTACAACCACGGAACAACTTTTAAAAAAACATAATCCCAAAGTTGCCATAGCCCTATCAGCCGTTATTCCCGGAAGCGGACAGATTTATAACAAAAAATGGTGGAAAGTTCCCATCATTTATGCCGGATTAGGAGTTTCGTCTTATTTGATTTATGATTTTGCCGTTAAAACAAAATCATATCAAAATGAATATAAATACAGAATTAATGGGCAACTTGACAATTTGAATCCAAAGTATAGTATTTATACGGATGAAAATGTGCTCGCCTTAAAAAATTATTATAGAAGAAATATGGAAATAAGTATTGCGGCATTTGCAATTATATATCTGCTCAATATTGTGGATGCAGCAGTAGATGCTCATCTTTTTTATTTCGATATTTCAGATGAATTATCTATGTCTATGCAACCCTTTGTAGCTCCCAATATTGCATCTTCATCGTGGAATAAAGGGATGACGCTTGCCATTAAATTTTGATTTTTATTGGTATCTTAATTTATTGACAAAAAAGACATATCGCTTTCCCTTGTTATTTTTGGAATTGTTTTTTAAGTATTGATAGCCGTGAATAAGAAAATTATTTTCGTACCAATTTTCCATTTGCAATTTTTTGCTGTATTCAATAATATCATTTTTCTGGGAAGTTTCTATGAAAATAGTGGTCGTTTTATCAAGTACACGATTTCCATGAACTCTGGTATATGTTATATCTGAATTATATGGGTAGAAAATAACGGCATTTTCATTCTCAAAAAAGAGTTGTACTCTTGTGATTAATCTTGGTGTGAGCATATTCTCAAACGGGATATAGTGGTGCCACAGCAATTGTCCGTCTTTATCAAAAGTGGTTACATAAGCATTGACATATCTATATCCTGTAAACACAGGAGAAGAAGGCATATTATAGCCGTAAGGATCGTAGGAACTGTATCCGGATTGAGTATATTCCGGATAATATACTTCTGTGGTTAATGTGTATTGAAGATTATTGGTTGATAAACTTCCAACCAGCAATTGTAAATTCAGATTGAAGGGCTTAGTGCTCTGAATGGAACTTGAGTCGCGAGTCCTCAATTGAGTAAAATTGAAAAAGGTGGGAGACTGCATTTCCCCTTCCTGAAATTGAAGGGTGTAGAGACCGGAATGCAGATTATCAGTATACTTATCTTGTATCATATTGTAAGTGCCGATAATTAAAGCTGAATTGCTGTCAAGAATCGACATACGGGCAGAATGATATATATAATCTTCAATAGCGGGGAATGATAAGATGTTTATAATATTTCCGGAATAATCTGTTTTATAAAGGAAAAAAGAGCTGTTTTTGTCTTCTGTAATTGATAAACCCAAATATAAAATGTGTGAAAAAGTATCCTCTTCAATAAATTCAACTGATGAAATAATGCCTTTATTAGCCGATAATTCAGTTAATTGTTGGGTAGAAGGATGAAAAAAATAGAGATACTCTTGTCCCTCTGTATAAGCGTTTATAAGAAAATTATCCCCAATATTTATCAGTTTATAGATATTAGAATTGGTGAGATTTGGAATTTCTGTAGAGATTGTCGTTTTAGAAAGAAGATCAATCGTAACTAAATGATATTCATTTGGTTGTTTTTTTTGTTTTTTTTCTTGAAAAAGCAGAAATAAAAAATTGTCAGAAAAATCTCCTGTAATGTAAGAGGCAGAAGCAGGTAACGGTTGAGATATATTCCTTTTTTTAATCAGATTTGTATCATAATACATAAAAAGCCAAGAGGTGGTATCTTTATTGATAGATTGTCCTTCATAAAAAATGAAACAACCTTGTTTGCCGACTTGCTCAAAATGGTAATCGGAGGCATCTTTAGCAGTTTCAAATTCTATACGTAACGGCAAATCCCTTTGTGCTTGAACAGCAAAAGAGAGCAGAATACACCAGAAAGCGATAATATACTTCATCAAAAACTAGTTCATTCCTCCGTCGCAGCGAATTACTTGACCGGTCACATAAGTCGATAAATCCGATGCAAGGAAAAGAGCAATGTTGGCAACATCCTTAGGGGAGCCAATCCTTCGAAGGGCAATCATTTTCAACCAATTCTCTCTCATCTCTGCGGGGACTTTATCTGTCATTTCCGTAGCGATAAATCCGGGGGCGATGGCATTGCATCTAATATTGCGGCTACCAATTTCTTGGGCTACCGATTTAGTAAAACCAATAATGCCGGCTTTTGAAGCTGCGTAATTGGCTTGTCCAATATTACCGCCTATTCCAACGATAGAACTCATATTGATTATAGAGCCGGAACGTTGTTTCAGCATATAGGGTTGAACGGATTTGGTCAGATTAAATACCGATTTTAGATTTACCTGAATCACGGCATCCCAATCTTTTTCATTCATTCGCATCAGAAGAGTATCTCGTGTAATTCCGGCATTATTAACTAAAATGTCAATTTTTCCGAAATCTTCAATTATTTTCTGAACAGTATTTTCGGTATCCGATAATGAAGAAGCATCAGAAACGTAAAAACGAGCTGTAACTCCAAGATTTTCTAATTCTGTAACCAATGCATCGGCATGAGGGCCGGGTGCAATATCCGTAAAAGCGATATTGGCACCTTGCTCAGCCATAGTCAATGCGATTTCTTTACCGATTCCTCTTGCTGCTCCGGTAATCAAAGCTGTTTTTTCTTGTAATATTTTCATAATGATATTAGTGAAAGTGAGTTAAAGAGCTTGTGTTATACTTCCCAAGTATCTCCGCTGTTTAATAAATCATCGGCACACTTAATTTTGCTATTTTCTTGTGCATCCTTAATTTGTTTTTCCAATAATTCATCATAAGTATTATAATCTACGGAACGAATAACTCCTAAGGCAATAGGGAAACGAGAAGGTTTCATTTTAGCCAGCATAAGGTGAATACCCGGATCCTTGCGATACATATCATGTACCAAAACATCATCAATGGTATTGCCATCTTCTCCAATCGTAATCACTTCAAGCCCGTGGACTCCAAGTTTAATTCCCTTGTTTTTCTCTTTTCCGAAAATCATTTTTTCTCCGTGTTTGAGAATTAATTGATTGTCATCACGTTTATCTTTTGCGGTAACTTCCTCATGGGTTCCGTCGTTAAAGATAACACAATTTTGCAGCATCTCTACCACGGATGTCCCGTCATGTTTTGCAGCTTCCAGCATTACTTCACTGATAAATTTGGGGTTGTTGTCAATAACGCGGGCAAAGAATGTTCCTTGGGCTCCCAAAACTAACTCTCCAATTGTGAATGGGTGTTCTATGGTTCCTTGAGGAGAAGATTTCGTAATCTTTCCCATTTTGGAAGTAGGAGAGTATTGACCTTTTGTCAACCCATATATTTCATTATTGAAAAGCATGATGTTCACATCAAGATTTCTTCTGATAATATGGATGAAATGATTTCCTCCGATGGCCAATGAATCTCCGTCTCCGGTGGCAATCCAAACACTTAATCCTCTGTTGAACAGACGAATACCGGTTGCGATGGCATTGGCTCTTCCGTGAATACTATGAAATCCATACGTATTCATGTAATAAGGAAATCTTGAAGAACAGCCGATACCGGAAACAACACAGAAATTCTCTTTTTTATACCCAATCATGGGAAATACGTTTTCAACGGCTAATAAGATGGCATGATTTCCACAACCCGGGCACCATCTGACCATCTGATCACTTGCAAAATCTTCTTTTGACAATTGTTCCGTTGTTCTTTCTATTGTTTTGTAACTCATGTTATGATCTCCTTATATTAAATTAAATTGTTGATTTCTTTAACTATTTCCTGAACAGTAAAAGGAAGTCCCTGAACCTTGTTATATTGTAAGTATTGGTATTGAGGGAATTGCATCCTTAAATAATTGACGAATTGTCCTGAATTTAATTCACATACTAATATTTTCTTGAATTTACCCAATAGATCAGCCGTATTTTTGGGTAATGGCATTATGTTAGTAAAGTGGGCATGGCTGACTTTTTTCCCTGATTTTCTTACCTCTTTAATGGCGGTTAATATGGATCCTTTGGTTCCACCCCAACTTACTAATAAAAGTTCGCCGCTGTCGTCTCCGTCAACATATTGAAGAGGAATTCTGTCGGCTAATCTTTCAACTTTATCTTTTCTGTATTTAACCATTTTTTCATGATTCAACGGGTCAGTGGATACAGCGCCCACTCCATCGCTTTTTTCCAAACCGCCTACACGATGTCTCAACCCTTCCATTCCGGGAATTGCCCATTGACGAACCAGTGTTTCTGGATCTCTTCGGTAGGGTTTGTAATTTGGATCGTTGGGAGTGGCAACAGGTGGAGTTATTGATGGCAGGTCTGCAACCTTGGGTATTCTGAAGAGTTCACTTCCCTGACCAATATATCCGTCTGTAAGTAAGATACAAGGAGTCATTGTCTCCATTGCATACTTGGCCGCGTTGTAAGCCTGATAAAAACAATCTCCCGGGGATGCAGCCGCAATAATAATACACGGAGCTTCTCCGTTACGTCCGAAAAGTGCCATATTTAAATCAGATTGTTCCGACTTGGTCGGTAATCCGGTGGAAGGACCTCCTCGTTGTACATCTACTACAACCAAAGGAAGTTCTGTCATTACTGCCAAACCCAATGCTTCGGTTTTAAGAGATAAACCAGGACCGGAAGTGGATGTACAAGCCATTGCTCCTGCAAAAGAAGCTCCAATGGCAGAACAGATTCCGGCAATTTCATCTTCGGCTTGAAAAACTTTTACACCTAAAGATTTATGTTTGGCTAATTCAATTAATATGTCAGTAGCCGGGGTGATGGGATAAGAACCCAAAAATAATTTACGTCCTGAACGTTCGGAAGCTGCAATCAACCCCCAAGCTGTGGCTAAATTTCCTGTGATATTACGATAACGTCCCTTTTCCAATTGTACTTGTGATACTTGAACCGTTGATTCAAGTAATTCCAAATTTTCAGCAAAAATATATCCCTGTTCCATTACTTTCTTGTTAATGTCGGCCATATCTTTGTTGCTTTTGAATTTTTTATCCAAAAGTTTGAAGGGAGTTTCTAAACTAAAATCAAAAATGGCATATACCATACCCAAACAAAACATATTCTTCGTCCGGGCAGCTCCTTTGGGATCCAACCCTAAAGCTTTTGCGGTTTCACTTGCCATTGTAGTAATCTGGGGGTGAATAACCTGATATGAACTTAAAGATTCATCTTCCAAAGGATTATTTTCATAACCTGCTTTTTCCAATGCTCTTTCGTTGTAGCTGTTTTCATCGGTGATAATTAATCCTCCTTTTTTTACCCATTTTAAATTGGCTTTTAAAGAGGCCGGATTCATTGCTACCAATACATCACATTCATCTCCGATAATTCTTGTTTCTTTCCCAATGTGAACTTGATATCCCGATACTCCTGCTACCGTATCGTGCGGTGCTCTGATTTCAGCAGGATAATCAGGAAATGTTGCGATGTCTTTGCCTGAAAACGCCGCTGTGTCTGAAAAGAGTGTCCCCGAAAGTTGCATCCCGTCACCACAATCTCCTGCAAACTTGATGACCACACTGTCTCTTTCTAAAATTTGCTTTTTTACTGCCATGTCGTGTATTTATTTGTTTTTATTAATATATATTGGAATTTTTATTAATCAAATTGAAATTAAAGTGGGTGGTAAAAGTGGGAGATGAGGTTCTTATACTTTGTATTTGAGTTAGTTAGAGTAAAAAACATTGCTACTTTAATACGTTTCAAAATTATAAAAAAAAACAATCTGAAAAAGGATTTTTTTGCTTTTTGAGATAATAATTATTTTTAATCCGAAAGTTGTATTCAATCTCCTCTTTCGTAGAATAAAAATGTTTGGAAAACTAATATTTTTTATCCTTTGTATCTAATAAATCTATATTTTTGTAGCTAAAATTTGAAAGAATGAAAAAAGAGAGCATTACGGAATTTCTACATAATAACACAATTGTGATTCTTGGATTTGGAAAGGAGGGAATCTCCTCTTATCGATTTATTCGCAAACACTTTCCCGATATGCCTCTTGTGGTGGCCGATAGAAACAGAACATTGGATATTTCGAAATTTAGCGATGATGAATATTTATCTTTCATACTGGGTGAAGATTATGATAAAAATTTGAATGATTTTGACTTGATTCTTAAAACCCCCGGCGTTAATCTCAACCATTTGCCCTATTTCATTCCCCCCTCAAAGATCTCTTCTCAAACAGACCTTTTTATAAAAGCATATCGCGACCAAATTATCGGAGTTACCGGCACTAAGGGAAAAAGTACTACAGCTTCATTAATCTATCATATTCTAAAAAATGTTACCGATAATGCTATTCTGTCAGGAAATATCGGAATTCCATTTTTTGATATAATTGACGCTATTAATGAACATACGATTGTAGTTGCGGAATTGTCTGCACATCAATTGGAATATACCAATCATTCGCCGAAAGTGGCTGTTTTTCTAAATCTTTTTCAAGAGCATTTAGACCATTTTAATTCTTTTAGTAATTATCAATTGGCAAAGTTGAATATTACTCAATTTCAAGACAATAAAGATTATCTTATCTATAATGCAGACGATGAACATATTCAAGCCCTTCTCAGAAGTCATCGTTATGAACGAAATGTTTTGCCTTACAGCCGCAAAAATACCCTATTTAACGGAGCTTACAGCTATGAATCAAAGATTGTGATTGCCGAGCAGAAAGAGGTGGTCTCTGAATTTGAATTGAGTGAATTTTCAAATTTGCCCGGAAGACATAATTATTACAATATTATGGCTGCAATTTTGGCTTGTAAAACAAAGAATATCGATGATGAATCAATTCTTAAGTATTTGAAAACCTTTAAAGGATTACCTCATCGATTGGAATATATTGGAACTCATAACGATATTTTATTTTACAATGATAGTATTTCTACAATTCCCGAAGCGGCTATAGCGGCATTGAAAACATTGCGAAAAGTGGATACCTTGATTTTGGGAGGTTTTGACAGAGGAATTGAGTATGATTCCCTCATTGAATACCTCCAAGAATATCCGCTTTCCAATGTGGCATTCACTGGCCCCGCAGGAAAGCGAATTTTTGATGAGTGGAAAGAAAAGTACCCGCTTCCAAATCATTTTATTCTCGAAAATGATTTTCATGAAATTGTGTTGTTTGCATACAAATATACTCAAAAAGGAAAAATATGTCTTCTTTCCCCTGCGGCAGCAAGTTATGATCAATTTAAGAATTTTACGGAACGTGGAGATTTTTATAAGTCTCTTGTAATCAATAGTATATTAAAAGTTAATGATTCAAATTTATAGGGATTATGAAAAAAAATGTCATAAATTTTAAAGTAGGCTTCTTCCTTGTTGCCTTGATGACCATTTTATTAGTCTCATGTAAAAGACAAGCGAACACCGAAGTCGAAGAAGTAACTCCTGCCATCGTTGAGTATCCCGTTGCTCTAATTCCGGCGGATATTAAGACGAACTTGTCGGATAAGGATAGCCTATATCCGGTGTCGGAAGATTTTTTAAGAGATTTTATGATTTTATTTGACCGGTATCAAGGAGCTCAAGTGACGGTTCGAATGGATTTTCCGACCGATTGGGGCGTGCGCTGTATTGAAAGACTTCCCGAAGGAAAAGAACTCTGGATGCTCCAATCCAAATCTCGCGAATGGATTTATTTGGTAACCACCTCCGGCTCCGGGACACAACGAATTCTTGATATTTTGCCCGTCGCGGTAAATGTCGCAGTCCAAAATCAAGATATACTCGAAACAGAAGTGTGGACTACTAAACGCGAAGAAGACGGCTCTTTTACTATTGAAAAAACTTATGAATGGGTTAAATCAGTCGGAAATGCCACAAAGGAAGAAATTGCGGCAAATCCTGAAGATTTTGGTAAAAAAAAGTATGTAGCAGACAAGTATACACTGAACGAAATGGGAAGATTCGATTTTATTGAAGCAGAAACAATCCCTGATTTTCAAGCGGTCATTTTCTATTTTCATGAAGACCAAAAACCGGAAAATTGGGATGAGGTGATGGAAATAGTACAATCTTTTTGTGAAGAGCAAAATATCTATTTTGATGAGAAATATAACAATTTTCAAGATGCCTATATTCGCGATTTTAAACTTAATGATATTATTCCGGTTGATATTTCACCCTATACAGAAGATTTTTCGGCAGGTATGGTACTGATGCAAAACGGAAAAGAACCTAAAAATGTAAATTTCGGCAGCGAAGAACGAATGAAAATTGAAATTAAAAGATATTTTAAATTGATGAATCCATGATTTTTTATCTTTGAGAATCCCCGAATTTATAGTATCTTTGTGCCGTTTGTATAAAAAGTGTTTTAAGAAGAAATATATCGCTATTGCTAAATAAATCAATTAATTATATAAAAAATAAATTTTATGAAAGACGACATCGCATTAAACATTAATCCGTTGGTTAGTTATTTGAAAAAACCAAAAAATGAGTTTACGAAAGCAGATATTATTAAATTTATTGAAGAAAAAGAGATTAAAATGCTCGCTTTTCGATATGTGGCGGGTGATGGGAAGCTGAAATCACTTAATTTCGTGATTACCAACCGCGAACATCTGGAGCAAATTCTCTCTTGCGGAGAAAGAGTTGACGGCTCTAATATTTTCCCTGCATTTATGCATGCCGGCTCCAGCGATCTTTATGTGATACCTCGCTTCAATACCGCTTTTATGGATCCGTTCAGCGAAATTCCAACCATCTCTTTCCTCTGTTCCTATTTTAATAAAGATGGTCAACCGATGGAAAATTCTCCCGAATATATTCTGAAAAAAGCAGTTGCATCCTTTAAAAAAGTAACCAATATGTCGTTTCAGGCAATGGGGGAATTGGAATATTACGTGATTGGTGAAAAAGAAGATCTCTTTCTGATCCCCGACCAAAAAGGATATCATGAGTCAGCTCCTTTTGCCAAATTTGAACATTTCAGAACGGAATGTATGTATCAAATTGCCAAAACCGGCGGATTGATTAAGTACGGCCATTCTGAAGTGGGAAATTTTACCTTGGGTGATTATATTTACGAACAAAATGAAATTGAGTTTCTTGTAACAGACGTTCAAGAAGCTGCAGACCAATTGGTCATTGCCAAATGGATTATCCGTGGACTTGCTTATCAATACGGACTCAATGTAACCTTTGCTCCCAAAATTACGGCGGGCAAAGCCGGTAGCGGATTGCATATTCATACCCGTATCGTGAAAGACGGCGTAAACCAAATGGTGGAAAAAGGGAAATTAAACTCCATTGCCAAAACTGCCATTGCCGGATACATGACCTGTGCTTCGTCTCTTACGGCATTCGGAAATATGAACCCTACTTCTTACTTTAGATTGGTCCCCCATCAAGAAGCTCCGACCTCTATTTGCTGGGGAGACCGTAACCGTTCGGTACTGGTTAGAGTTCCCCTTGGCTGGACAACTGAAAATGATATGGTTGCCGAAGCCAACCCACTCGAAAAACCAACTGATGATGACCATTCCCAAAAACAAACCGTTGAGTTCCGTTGTCCGGACGGCTCCGCTGATATCTATTTGCTTCTCGCTGGTCTCGTTATTGCTGCACGTCATGGATTTGAAATGCAGGGAGCTCTTGACTATGCAAGTAAAACGTACGTGGATGTGAATATACATAAAGCCGAAAATAAAGAGAAATTGATGACTCTCAATCAGCTCCCCGGCTCTTGTTGGGAATCTGCCAACGAACTATCAGCCCATCGTGATATCTTCGAAAAACACGGCGTTTTCAATGCAGAAATGATTGATGATATGATCAAATATCTTAAATCATTCAATGATAAAAATATTAGAGAAGAGGTGGCTAAAGATCCTGATAAAATGATGGAAATGGTAAATGCTTATTTCCACTGCGGCTGAGTCTATTTAGTTATCTGCTTTTTAATTAACTCTTATAAGATATAATTATGGAAATTTTACTTGAAATTGTAAAAATATTACTGCCTTCGTTGGTGGTTTTCCTCACAGCTTTCTTTTCCATTAAATTTTTTATTGAAAATGATCAAAAAAAGAAATTGTTGGAACTTCGCTATAACGCCAAATCGGTCATTACGCCCGTTCGCCTTCAGGCCTATGAACGTATGGCTATGTTTTTGGAAAGAATGGATCCCAACCAACTCATTCTCAGATTAAATAATCCTCAACTTACGGCCTACCAATTTCAAGTCTTGCTGGTCGCTTCTATCAGAAGTGAATTTGATCACAACTTGTCGCAACAAGTATATCTCTCGGCAAATGTTTGGAATCATATTAAAATGGCGAAAGAGGAAACGATTAAGATTATTAATCTCTGCGCAGGAAAGTTATCAGCTGAAAATACGGCAACTGACCTGGCTACTGCAATTTTGGAACAAATTTCCGGCAAGTCTCCCATCGAAGAGGCTATGAATGTGTTGAAAATGGAAATCGAAAAGGTATTCTAAACTCAGTTTTTTTAATTCGGTTTGACGATGGAATCTCTCTTTTCAATCTTTATACGTTCGGTCTTTATCGACAATATGATCTTCGCCTATTTCTTGGGGATGTGCTCTTACCTTGCCGTTTCCAAGAATGTGAAAACTGCTTTCGGATTGGGAGTGGCCGTCTGTTTTGTATTGATTATTACGGTTCCTGTCAATTATCTCCTGAATAAGTTTCTTTTGGCTGAAGGTGCTTTGGGCTGGATTTCAGACTCTTTTTCCCTCATGAACCTCTCTTTTATTTCGCTGATTGTTTTTATTGCTGTTATTGCTGCGATAGTGCAACTGCTTGAGATGATTATTGAGCGATATTCAACTCCGCTCTATAATTCATTGGGTATATTTTTACCGCTTATCGCCGTTAATTGTGCCATTCTCGGGGCCTCACTTTTTATGCAAGAAAAGAATTTTCCGTCTGTCGGTCATAGTTTTGTCTATGCGGCGGGCTCCGGCGTGGGATGGCTACTGGCAATTGTTGCCTTTGCCGCTATTCGCGAACGAATCCGTTTTTCTGAAATTCCCAAGCCTTTGGAAGGACTTGGAATTGCCTATATCATTACCGGATTGATGGGAATCGGCTTTATGTCTTTTTTGGGTATGTAATAATATTATCTTATCTTATTCATGAATCTACTAACTGTTATCATTGCTATTATCGTCTTTTTGGCTGTTATCTGGATATTAGTGGCAGTACTCCTTTATGCTCGTAAGAAATTGGTACCGGAGAAAAAAGTAAAGGTGCATGTTAATAAAGAAAAATCTTGTGACGCTGATTATGGAACAACGTTGTTGCAATCCCTCTCTGATCAAAAAATTTATGTCCCTTCTGCATGCGGCGGTGGTGGCACTTGCGGTACGTGTAAGGGGATTATCCTTTCCGGCGGCGGCGATATCCTGCCCACGGAAAAAACACATATTGACCATAAATTGGAAAAAGAGCACTATCGTCTGTTCTGCCAGGTGAAAGTGAAAAATGAAATGGAGGTGGAACTCCCTCCCGAAATTCTTGGGGTGAAAAAGTGGGAGTGCGAAGTGGTGCATAATAAAAATGTGGCCACTTATATTAAAGAGTTGGTGTTGAAACTGCCCGATAATGAAAAACTGAATTTCCGCTCTGGTAGCTATATTCAGATTGATGCCCCTAAAACAAAAATAGATTTTAAAAACTTTCAGGTGGAAGAGCAATTCCGCCGGGAATGGGAAGAACTCGGAATATTTGACCAAGTGATGAAAAATTCAGATCCCACTACGAGAGCCTACTCACTCGCCAATCCTCCCGCCGATAACGATAACCTTGTCCTGAATGTCCGAATTGCACTGCCTCCCTTCAATCCTAAAAAACAGAAGTTTAAAAGCGTAAACCCGGGAATTGTTTCTTCTTATATTTTTGCCTTGAACCCGGGTGATAAAGTGATGCTTTCCGGTCCGTATGGGGACTTTTTTCTCCGCGATACCAACAATGAAAAGATGTTTATCGGCGGTGGCGCCGGCATGGCTCCCCTCAGATCTCATATTTTTTACCTTTTTAAAACACTTCACTTTCAAGGAAAAACAACCTTTTGGTACGGAGGACGTTCCCTTCGTGAGCTCTTCTATCGGGAGGAATTTGATGCTCTTCAACGTGATGTTGAGAATTTCTCTTTTCATGTGGCACTCTCTGAACCGAAACCGGAAGACCAATGGAACGGAAATACCGGCTTTATCCATCAAGTGATTTTTGAACAATATCTTAAAAATCACCCCAACCCCGAAGATATTGAATACTATATCTGCGGTCCGCCTCTCATGCTGCAAGCAGTCAGAACAATGCTCGACCGACTCGGTGTCCCCGAAAATATGATTCTATTCGATGATTTCGGCAGTTGACAGACCAAAATGAACAGGAAAAGAATGTTATATAAACAATCCTTCTTACTTGTAGGAATGCTCCTATCGCTCTTTCTCTCTTCTTTGAGGCTCTCCGCTCAATCTGAAGAGACTTTTTTGCGTACTTATCAGGATTATCAGTCTCGGTTTTACCATTATTTTATTTACGAATCAGGTGATCCCATGACTCAAGGTTCTTTTCTGCCTGTCGAATACAGAAAATACCGTACCGACGGAAAAACGGTGGTTTATTGGGCAGACGGTGTATGGTGGCTCGGACATTATGTAGCAGTGCTGGCCTTGGAATACGAACGACTCAAAATAACCGGTCAAGATACGTCAACCACCATCCGCCGTCTCTACTCGGCCTTGATGACCTTTAAACGACTTGACCTGAATGCGGAGTACTGTTGGGGTGATACGACCGCAGACCCCAAGCCCAATGGTTTCTATCTCCGTGACGATGTCTCCGCAAATATGAATAAAGAATATTCTGCAGAAATCATCAGTAGTGATTATGTACGTTGTTGCGGTAAAATAGAGACAAAAGGAAATGCCCCCTCTCAAGACCAGGCGTGGGCTTGTTATATGGGGCTCGCACTTGTCAATAAGTTGGTCGGCGATACGACTATTCTCCGACTTTCACGGGAAACGGCACTTGCCTTGGTTACCGTGATGCAGCATATTCAAGATAAAAAGGAAACTTGGGAAATCGTGAATCCGATAACCGGTTCCGGAATTCAGAAGAAAGAGGACATCCAATGGCTCCGCTATGCACATGCCGCGATAGGGACTTACCTTACCGGACAAGAGATGACTTTCGGCAATGCCCAAAGCCGCTTTTGGAAAAATATTTGGAAACTGCTTCAAAATAACTTTCTGATTGATAAGTACGGACACTTTAATTGGTACGGGGTGATGTCTATATCTGCGGTTTTGAATGAGGTTGGAGGCGGTAAAAAAAATTGCTACGATTGGCTGGTGTATAGCTCCGACCGAATCGTCAAAAAACGTCCCGACTTACAACAAACATTGATATTTCCTCATTTGCCGTTAGTAAATGTCATTCTCCACGGCTACGATAGCAATCAACCCCTTCCCGCTGCTGCTTATGTATCCTATCTCAGCACGGCCCCCCGCGCTGGTGCTTTTCGCTATCCCCAACAAGATACGACCTTCAATTCTCAACCTCCGTGGCATAGTCTGTCGCTCTTTTGCCCTTGGCAACTCCGAAGCGAAGGAGAGTTCAATATGCTCGATTATATGTTGCTCTACAATGCTTATTGGCTCGTCTATAAGTCAGGATTGCCTCAATATGAACAGTTTGCCCGTACTAATTTTAGATAAATTGCTCCACAAAATTAAAATCCGCTAATCCCGTTATGAATAAATAACCTATTTTTGCATCTGAATTTCATAAAAATTGTAAATTCGTGCCCACAATGAAAGAACCCCACTATGAAAAAATTTAGCAATCGGTATATATTTCTCTACATCTCTATTGTTGTGATTTTGGTTGCGTTGCTTCTTGGAATGGCTTCCTTATGGTTGCAACCTTTCCAAAAGGCAAATCGCGATAACGAACAAAAAAAACAGGTGCTGCAAGCAGCCGGTTACGAGTTGGACAAATCTGTGAATGTGGCGGACCTGTTTTTACAAGTGGCCAACGTTGATACCTTGTCATCGAAGGAAAATAATTCGTCGTTGCTTTACTACACGGTGAAAACTTCTCAAAAAGAAACGGCTTTTGTGATTCCTCTTTCCGGTAAAGGCTTGTGGGGCCCGATTTGGGGATATATTGCGGTGGCCGATGACGGAAAAACGCTTGTGGGCGCTGTCTTTGCTCATAAATCCGAAACTCCCGGTCTCGGAGCCCAAATTTCAACATCAAATTTCTCTTCCGCCTTCCGTGGAAAACTCCTTTTCGATGATAATGGCAATTTTGTTTCCATCAAAGTAGTCAAAGGAGGTGTGCTCAATAGTCGGGTTGCTCCGGAGCACGGGGTAGATGCCATCACCGGCGGAACCATTACCAGCAGAGGAGTAGAGGAGATGATCTATCACAGTTTGTTGCCCTACGTTTCATTCCTCAAAGCACAGGCCTTGCGTTCACCAACCAATTCACCAACGCCCGGGGAATAATGATATTGGGGTTTGCTTGGTCGTTGCCTCAAAAAAAATACAAATTCCGAAAGTAAAAGCGGAAAAGTTTACATATTTTTTGTATTTTTGCCGCCTTAAAAGTCTTCGTAGCTCAGTTGGTAGAGCAATTGACTCTTAATCAATGGGTCCAGGGTTCGAGTCCCTGCGAGGACACAAAAAATCAAGCACTTACTATTTCTTTAGTAGGTGTTTTTTTTATGAATATTTATTTGGGCGTGTCGGTAATCTTTATTTTTTCTCATAAATTACCAGAAATATGTTGTTATAGTCTTCCCATGAAAAAAGTTCAATTATAATATTTATATTGTTTTCTATTGTCCAAGAAAATGATGGATTTTGGGTTTCTGCATTTGCCGGATTTGATTTGCCTAATTTATTGGTTAGAATTGATACAAGTTCATTAAATCTTCTCAAAAAAACATCATTTACGGACTTATCTATATCAAATTTAGGAGTCAATATATTTGTTTTTTCCCAATCAATTGTTACAGCTCTGACCAAATCATTGTTTTTATTGGCAAAATATATAATTGAATTTGAAATAATTGAATCTTCTACTACTAGGTAAGCTTTGATTAAGTCAATGTCATATTCATTAGGATTCCATTTTTCCCAAATGCCTATTGTGTGATTTGGGGTAATGTCAAAAGTTCCCCATTCCTTTTCCTTTGATTCCATCGCTGTAAGGGTTAGCTTTTTAAAATCAGCAAGGATTGATTCAAGTCTATGTTCAAAAATTTCGTCTGACTTTTCTGTTCCTAATAATCGGGGTTTTAATTCAGTGTTGTTTACGAAATAAGTTACATGAATTTTATTTCCCTTAATTGTTGTCAGTCCAAACACTTGGTCATTTTTTGTCTTGAAAGTAAGCAATTTATTCGTACCATTTATGTTTTTACAACGATAGGAAAGGTGCCCATTAAAAAAACGGGCATCGTCCAGAATCTTTTCAAATGGTTCTATTTTATTGTTTACTATTCGTGCCAAATAGGTTGCTGTGTCAGTCTCATAAACATGTAGAAGTTCATTGTTCAAAACAAAAGAACTGACAATCTTGGGATAATATGTAAAATAATCAAAATAATTCACATCTTCATTCTTATAAACCACTTCTTGCCCTTTTGGCTGACTATACCAAGAGTAACACAAGCCCGTTTTTTCTATGTTTTCATAAGTAACATCACTTGAACATTTTGTCAATTCCATTGGATTTTTAATTTTTAGGATTTCAAATGCTTTAGTCAAATAATAAGTATTATCAACTTTATTAATCAATGGGGTTGTGCATTCTAACACATATTGATTGCCTGTTTTCTTCTGAATAAACCACGTTTTGCCACCCCATTCGCCAAAATCCAAAGAGCAAATATAATAGTCTGCATCTTCGAATATTAAGTCATCGGTTTTGAAAATCTTTTCCCAAATATAATTTTTAGTATCAAAACTATAACTCTGTCTATTCATGTATGGCTTAAAAATAATGTTGTCGTTTTGGACATAAAAATCCAAATAAGTAACTTTTATCATTTCATCAAGCAGATCAACCACTCTTTCTAATTGATTATTTGAAAAAATATAAAGATATCTTTTCTCGTAACCACCATATTTTATTAGTGGTTTTTCAAAAAGTACGTAATATTTGTCATTGAATTCAAGCGCGTGTGTCATTTTACCATGAACACTTATTGAAATCGTGTCCCGAATAAGAGAAAAACCACTATCCAAATTTATGGAATCTGTCTTGTACTGACTTTTTGCACTATAAGAAGCAAAAATAGTAATTGATAAAATTAGTATTGCAAAAGGTCTATTCATCTGCTTTTTTGTTTTGAAATTGTGATTAATTATTTCGTTTTTTCGCTACAAAAATAATTTTTTTTAAACAATAAAAATATTTATTTGATTATAAATCTTAAATGATCTAAAAATCAAATTTATCGATCAAGTGAATATTCTTTTTGGGATAGTATCAACAACTTTTACCCCTGCACCCAAGTTTCACACCCTAAATCACGTTTTTCCTGCTGTACAACAATTTAGGATAATATCCGAGCTTCGTGGTAGATTGTATTTGTAGACCAACAGAGCTAATTCTTTTTGATTAGGGGGCTTACTTTTTTAAAAACAAAATCGTATACTTGATTATCAAGGACTTTTAATTGATTTTTCTCTGTTTTTATTTTTTATCGGACACCAATAAAAATATTTAAAACCGTAATTAAATTGACGATTATTATTGTACATTTGCATCATGAAATACGATTTTGATGAAATAATTCCCCGTCACAATAGCGGATGTCTGAAATATGACGGCTATGAGTCTATTTACGGGGCATCCGATTTGCTGCCCATGTGGGTGGCCGATATGGATTTTCGAACCCCTGATGTGGTGTTAAATGCTATCCGAAATCGCTTGGAACACCCGATATTGGGCTACTTTGAACATTCCGACGGCTTCTATGAATCAATTATCGGCTGGATGGCCAAACGACACCATTGGGAAATTCAAAAAGAGTGGATTGTCTTCTCCCCCGGAATTGTAACCGGCCTGTCTGCCCTGGTGGCTGCATTTACCTCCGAAAATGACCGCGTGCTTGTGCAAACTCCTGTATATCATCCTTTCTTCTACGCGGTGCAAAACCAAAATCGTACTTTGGTCGAAAATCCATTGATGGTGGAAAATGGTGCTTACGAAATAGACTTCCCCGACCTGGAACAGAAATTGAAGGCAGGAGTGAAGATGATGATTATCAGCAACCCGCACAATCCCGTGGGACGTTGCTGGACACCCGAAGAACTGACAAAAATAGGGGATTTATGCCTCAAATATAAAACTCTATTGGTGTCCGACGAAATTCATGCCGACCTCATGATGCGCGGTTCCCAACATGCCGTTACTGCAAACCTCTCTCCCGAAATTGCTGCCAATACGATTACCTGTATGTCCCCGAGCAAAACTTTCAATCTGGCAGGACTTTCCACGTCCGAAATTATTATCCCGGACCTGACACTTAGAAAACAATTTGTGCAACTGATGAATAAGAAATGGCACCTTGCTGCGGGTAATATTTTCGGAGATGTGGCCCTCGAAGCGGCCTACACGCTTGGCGAAGAATGGCTCGAACAACTGCTCGATTACCTCACGAACAATGTGCATTATTGTAAGGATTTTTTGAAAACCAAACTTCCGAAAATCGCAACCTATCACCATGAAGCAACCTATCTGCTCTGGGTGGATTTTAGTGGCTACGGACTTTCGCATGATGAATTGTCCCAAAAATTGATTCGGGAAGCTAAATTGGCCTTCAACGATGGAGCGATTTTTGGTGCCGGTGGTAAACAACATTTTCGTATTAATTTGGCATGCCCCAAAACTACGATTACAGAGGCCATGAATAGATTGTATTCGATTTTTAAAAGTTAAGATAATGAAAACGAAATTAATAACGTCTATCGTAATTTTAGGCGTCTTCTTTACTGCCTGTAAAAAAGAGGAGAAATTTTCCGAAATTCCCCATATATCTTTTGTTAGCTTCGAAAAGCTGGTCGATGGTACCGGAGTCGATAATCAGGGGAAATTAACCATCCATTTTCAAGACGGTGACGGCGACCTTGGTCTCAATGAGGAAGATACACAAGCTCCTTTCGATACATCTTCTGTCTATTATTACAATTTTTTTGTGGATTATTATAAAAAACAGAATGGCACTTTTGTACTCCTCGAACAACTCGAAAATTCACGAAATGCCCGTTTCCCGAGATTGAGCGACGATCTTCCCGAATCGATCGAAGGCGATATTTCTGTGGTCTTGTACATCAATACCTACGACTATAGTTCTATTTACGACACCCTTAAACTCCACTGTTATATAGTTGATCGTTCATTAAATAAAAGTAATACGATTCAAACGCATGAGTTTATAGTCAAAAAAAGATAACATGATTCCCTTTCGGAGTTGCCTATTTTTTTGAATGATTAAGATTTTTATTGGGGCATGCCAGCTGCACCGTCAATATTCTTCTGCAAGTCTGCAGCTCGGGACGTGTTTGCCGAAAAACCACAAAAAGAGCTTTCTCATGTTGCAGAAAAATGGAAACCGATTCCCTTAATCAAAAATAAATCTGAATTTATAGATTGATAACGTTGTTAAACAGTTGATTGGAAAGTAATTCAGGTGAAATTCTTCGATTTTTAGATTTAGAATAAAAAAAATGAATATTTAAAAAATAAAGTTATTTTTGTAAATTGATTTTTAGTGAAGATGAACCCATTTCATATATACTTATAGCTGTCCGAATATTTAATTTATAACGCATTTAATAATAATGAGGAAATAACTGATTCTTTGTATTTGCGATTCCTTGGAATTGAAATATTTATCTCATATAAATTGTAAAAAACAAACCTTGATTCTCTTCAAAAATTAAAATCGGAACCAAAATAGGTGAATCTCTCAATAGAACAAATAAGAATTTCCTACTCAATAAAAAATAAAAATAATTATAAAACCGAGCGTATTCCGAAAAGCTTTAAGAGTAGGAAAAATTAAAAAATGAGTATTATGAAAAATATTATGAAATTATTAAGTGCATTATTTGTGTTAATATTCTTGGGGTTTTTTGCATCATGCGAGAAGGCAAATCCTACAGATACCAAAATTAACCCATTTGTCAATGATAGGGATGAGCGGAATATGATTGTTATAATTAGTGATATTCACCTTGGCGCAGACCTTGCTTATGCGGAATGTGAGGAAAATTTACCGGCCCTTGAAAAATTGTTGCGTCAGATAAAAGAATCGCCTAATGTTAAAGAGCTTGTTATTGCAGGAGACTTGATAGATGAATGGTTTATACCAGCGACCATAGATCCTTATCAAGGGCAGGATCAGGTGAATTTTATACAGCGTGTTGCAACAACCAACAAAGGCGTCTTTGATTTGATCAACAATATTATTCAAGAAGGAAAGATTCGGGTTACTTATGTGCCCGGCAATCATGACTTAACAGTTACCGAAGAAAGTATTGAAAGTCTACTTCCGGGAATTAACCAAGCACGTGATCCTATGTTGGGTTTAGGGACCTATTCCCCTGTGGGCTATCCTCAAATTGCTATTGAACATGGTCATCGTTACAATTTCTTCTGTGCACCTGATCCTATTTCAAATCAGGATATTGCTCCTGGAACAATATCTCCTCCCGGCTACTTTTTTACCAGAATTGCGGCACTTCATGTTGCACAAGGATATCCCGCGGCAATTGATATTCTTCCGAATGTAACACCTAATACTAACGGCGATATTAGTCAAGATTTATTATATGCATATTGGAAAGTTTGGGAAAAAACTTTGCTCAAATTCAGTATAAACAATAGATTTGATGAGGATATTATTGTGACCAATTTTGATGGATTTACCGGTTCTTTTTCTGTAAATGATATTCTTCCGTATCAAACTACTCCGGGTGGATTAATTGAGGTTAACTTATATAACAGCATTCAAGACACTTGGGAAGAAAGACAAACACGCAATGGGGTAGCTGTTCATATTCCCGTTGTTCGGGCAATATCGAAGTCGGCTGATGAAGTGGAATCAAGTGAGCAGGCAAAAATTCAATATTTTATGAATCCTAATTCAAATAAAAGAATTGTCATTTTTGGCCATACACATGTTGCTAAAATGGAAACTTCCACTAACCATTTAGGACAAAAAACTATTTATGCCAATTCAGGAACTTGGATAGATGAGAATCCAATATCTTCCACAAATATGAATTTTGTGGTTATTTCGCCTCAGAATGCTTATATAAATACTCAAACCTTAGTTAAACTATATAGTTTTCAAAACGAAGTTGTAAAACTGGTTGATGAAGAATCAATACGTTTCTAAAGTTTTTAGATTATAATTAGACGATAGCTGAAAATTATCTCTGTAAATCCACGTTACGAATTGCTTATCGTGGATTTGAGGGAATACGGCTTTTGGACGTGGACTTGCAGCCGGATACCGACGGCGAAGCCGGTACGCCCAAAAATATTTGGAAATAGTACATATTTGAAAATAATTTGTACTTTTATACCCGAAATAATTCACATTTTTAATTTTAATCCCGAAGAGTTCAATGGGTTATAACTGAACACGGTTATTATGAAAAAAATGTTTTCAATCGTTGTGAGTCTTTTACTGGTTTCAGCAGTTTTATTTAGTTTTACCTCCTGTCATAAAGACGGAGTATACACGCCCAAGAAAAAAATCAGTCGGATTTATACCCAAATTTCCGGTCAGGCCAAAATGTTGACCGAACAATGGACATGGAAAGACAATCTGTTGTCGAAAATTGATTATTATTATAACGGAACATACAGTCATACCAATCGGTATCAGTATGACGGGAAGCAATTGACCGAAGTGTTGATTGAAGAAGGCAAAATTAGATTTACTTACGACGGTTCGAAACTCGAAAAAATGGAGATGTGGTACAGGGGAAGTTTGTTATGGAAAGCAGAAGTGAAGCACGATGGAAAAAAGATTGTCGAAATCGAATTTACGGAGTATGATGTGTACACAGTGATGAAATCGAGTCGTTCTTCGGCTTACGATGCCCTAAAAGGTGTGCTCCCCGAAAGTTCATGTGCGCATATTGCAGAATTAAGCAAGAAAAGGGCTGCAAAAAGTGCAAAAACCGGCGTTGAAGTTTGGAATTTGTACTATACATATGATGGGAATAACATTAAAGAAGAACGTTATGTTGTATCGGGAGAAGAGGATAAATATACTTACACTTATGATAAAGAACTCAATCCGTTTTTTAATTTATTGGTAGGAGGACAAAGTTACAGTGATTATGAATTTTCGAAAAATAATATCATCAATGTGGTCTATACCAATAATTATGATGGAGATTATGCAGAAACAGAATTTAGTTATGTATATGAAAAAAGTTATCCGGTTGAAAGAACAACTTATAATGTGTCCAATAGTTCTTTCGGAGCAACAGATTATTATGAATATGAATAATAGACTATGAAATATTACGAAAAGACCTCTTTCGGGAGGTCTTTTTTGTTTTGCTTATCATGGTGGAGGAAAGTTAAAATTAGCGTTAATATTAACAAATTGAATGTGTTTCAAATATTTATTATTATAGAGGAAAATAAAACAAATTAGGGAATATTTGAAAAATAACTCACTCATTATAAGTAAATTAAAAAATATTATTCAAAAAGTGTATTTTATTAATTTTTTTTATTTAATTTTGTCAGATGATGTTTAAAATATAATATAATTAAGCCCGACGAGTTCAATGGGTTATAACTGAACAACCATAATATGAAAAAAATTATTTCGCTAAGTTTATGTGTGATTTTAGCATTAGCTGTATCACTGAGTTTTACCTCTTGCAAAAAAGTGGGGGTGTATAACCCGAAGAAAAAAATTACCGCAATTTATTACCAATACCCCGGAACCGCTAAGTTGTTGGAGGAACAATGGACTTGGGACGGAAATCTGCTTAGCAAAATTCAATATTACTACGGGGGTACTTATTCTCATTCAAATATTTACAAATATGACGGAAAACGGCTTATCGAAGTTAATGTGGACGGAGATGTAGTAAAATTTACCTATGACGGCTCTAAATTGGTGAAAGTTGAAATGTGGAGTGGCAATAATTTGGAAATGTCTGCTGTTGTGACTACTGAAAAGGGGAAGATTATAAAAATGGAATTTACGGAGTATGAATCTGCTATAAAATCAGGAAAACAGAATAAAATGTTTACTGCATTAAGAGGAATTGTAATTCCGGAAAGTACGACTGAAAATATGGGTGATTTTCATAAAAAAATGGATGCTAAAGGAGCTAAATCTTCTTATCAATATACGGTAGATTATACTTATGAAGATGGGAATATTGTTGAAGAAAAATATACTCAAGGAACTTATTCACAGACTTATACCTATACTTATGATAAGGAAAAAAATCCTTTCTATTATTTATTGTATGGTGGCGACAGCTACACTGATTTGGAATTCTCAAAAAATAATGTTGTAAATGTTGTGGCTACCAATTCGGACGGAGAAACCAGCGAAACCGAATTCACTTATGTTTATGACGGAGGTTATCCTGTGGAAAGAACGGTTACTTATATTACACAAGCTTATACCGGAGGAACAAATTTCTATGAATATAAATAATGAGCCATCATTATAGACATTTAAGTTTTAATCTAAGCAAAGTTTTACGGTTAGAATTTGAGTGAATCAAAATAGAAGAAAGGACACTTTTTATCGGAGTGCCCTTTCTTTTTTTGTAGAAATCGGTTTCATAAGAGATGTAAATTACATTTTTTTGTAACTTTGCACTTATTAAAATTAAAGAATAAAAAAGTGTAATTTATGAGAAATATTGTAATTGGTATGATGTCGCTAATAATTCTCGGGGTGTCTTGCAACTCCGGAAAGAAATCGCAAGAGGAAAGTATTCCCAAAAATGAGAATTTTGAATTTGTAGTCGATCGTTTCGGCGATGTGGAGATTATGCGCTATCGATTGGATGATTGGGACGAGCTCTCCCTGAAACAGAAAGAGTTAATTTACTATCTAAGCGAAGCGGCACTTTGCGGGCGAGACATTATTTTCGATCAAAACGGAAAGTATAATTTGTTGGTAAAGCATACCCTTGAACATATCGTGAATTCATATTCGGGAGATACCACTACCGAAGAGTGGCATCAATTTATGGATTATGTAAAGCGATTTTGGTTCTCTAACGGGATGCACCACCACTATTCCAACGACAAGTTCTATCCTGAAATTACACAAGATTATTTTGAAGAACTGCTTGACAATACTCCCGAAAAGGGCTTCCCTATCGAAAATGACAAGTCATTTGCCGACTTTAAAAAAAGAATTACGGAAATTATTTTCAGTCCTAAGATTGAACCCGTCAAAATCTGTCAAGATGTGAAGAAAGATTTGGTTGCCAACTCGGCTGTTAATTTCTACGAGGGAGTTACCCAAAAAGAGGTAGAACAGTTTTATGCCAAACAGAAGAAAAATAGTGATCTTGTTTTGAAAGAAACACCTATTTCGTTTGGATTAAATACCAAGGTGGTTAAAAACGAAAAGGGGGAAGTAGTGGAGTTGCCTTGGAAAGTGGGCGGCTTATACGGCCAAGCAATCGAAAAGGTGGTCTATTGGTTAGAAAAAGCAGCTGCCGTAGCTGAAAATAAAGCTCAAAAGACGCATATTCTGAAATTGATAGAATATTATCAAACAGGAGATTTGAAAATTTGGGACGACTACAATGTGCTTTGGGTGCAGGATGTGAAGTCTCGGGTTGATTATGTAAATGGTTTTATTGAAGTCTATACCGACCCGCTCGGACAAAAAGCAACATGGGAAGCGGTGGTGAATTACAAAGACCTGGATAATAGTAAACGTACGGAGTTGATTAGTGAAAATGCCCAATGGTTCGAGGATAATTCTCCGGTAGATATTTTATACAAAAAGAAAGAGGTGAAAGGTGTTGTGGCAAAAGTGATTACCGTGGCACATCTCGGAGGCGAATGTTATCCCGCGACGCCCATCGGTATCAATTTGCCCAATGCCAATTGGATACGCAAACAACATGGTTCCAAATCGGTAACCATGGAGAATATTATGTATGCATACGACCGTGCCCGTATGAAAAACGGAACCGCTGAAGAGTTCTATTTTTCGGAGAAGGAAATCCAATTGGTGCAAAAGTACGGCTACGATGCCGATAATCTTCAAGTGGACTTGCATGAGTGTTTGGGACACGGCTCCGGCCAAATGCTTCCCGGAATCAGCGACGGGATGTTGAAAAATTACCATTCCGCCATCGAAGAAACACGCGCAGATCTCTTTTCCCTCTATTATATTGCAGACCCCAAAATGGTGGAACTTGGTCTGTTGCCCGATGCCGAAGCTTTTAAAGCTACCTATTACAAATATATTCTTAATGGAATGATGCTTCAATTGAATCGGATTGAATTGGGCGAAGATATAAAACAAGCCCACATGAGAAATCGTGCCATCATCGCAAATTGGTGCTATGAACAGGGTGTAGAGAAAAATGTCATCGAGAAAATCGAACGAAACGGCAAAACCTATATCAAAATTAATGATTATCAAGAGTTGAGAAAATTGTTTGCCCGTTTGCTTGCCGAAGTTCAAAAAATTAAATCTACCGGAGACTACGAAGCTGCAAAAACATTGGTCGAAAATTACGGAGTAAAAATAGATCCTGATTTACACAAACAAGTGAAAGAACGTTTCAAACCATTGAATATAGCTCCTTACGGCGGATTTATCAATCCGGTTTTTGTACTGAAGAAAGACGGAGAAAAAATTACCGACATCCAAGTACAATATCCCAGAGATTATACCCGACAAATGTTGGATTATGCAAAAAAATACAGCTACTTACCTATTAATTAACCATAAAAATAAACATCATGAAAAAAATAGTTGCAGTTCTTGTTTTGGGACTTCTGCTTTCGGGTTGTGCGCTACAACAAGCTTTAAATATGGCAAATCTCAAGTATCAAATGTCGGACTTTGCAAACATCTCTTGGGCTGGCATCAATCTCTCTAATATCAAAAGCGTGCAAGATATATCCGTTGGCGATGCGGCGAAAGCAACTGCTGCCCTTTTAAGGAAAGATTATAACATTACGTTTACGATTAATGTGTTGGCGAAAAATAGCACCACCGTGCCCGCCGCACTCCACGGCTTTGATTATCAGATGCTGCTCGACGGACGTACAATTGTGGAAGGAAGTAATCCCAAAATAAACATCAATGTGCCTGCCAACGGAGGTCGTCAGATAATTCCGATTCCGGTAAGAGTGAACATGGGAGATGTCCTGAAACAACAAACTCTTGAAAGTATCGTCAACTTTGCCAAACAAATGACCGAATATGGCTCCGGACGTCCTTCCAATGTGGCCGTTAAGTTTCGTCCTTATATCAAAGTAGGGGATTCTCCGGTAAAATTGTCCTACATTACACTCAATAAAACACTTCAATAACCATTTAATTTTTATTATTATGATTCAAAGAATCCAATCTCTCTATTTATTGCTGGCCGCAATAATTACTGTTGTTGTTGTCTTTATCCCAATCGGATATATTTATACCGATGAGGCATCCTTAGTGTTCACCTCCTTTGTGTTGAAAGAAGATGTTCCCAATGGCGCTATCAAGATGCAGACATTATATATTGCCATAATTTTATTTGTTTCTGCCGCCACTTCGATTTATACCTTATTTAATTATAAAAATCGCAGAAAACAGACCAAAATCAATAACTTCAATATGATACTTCTTTTTGTGGTTTTGGTGTTAATGTTATATATTTTTCCGGATGTCCTTTTTTCCCGTGAAGGTTATATTTTGAATCCCGAAGAATTTAGGTTCAATTATTGGATTATGCTTGGCGTGCTTCCGCCTTTTTTTATCTTTTTAGCTAATCGGGCTATTAAAAAAGATGAAAATTTGGTTCGTTCTGCGGACAGATTGCGATAGAAATATTTATTTTATTAATAATCAGGGCGTGTCGGCTTCGCCGCCGGCGCCCGGCTCCAAGTCCGCAGCCGGTAGTCGTGTGCTCGCAATGCTGCAAAAGGAGCTTCCTCCGGTCGCTCTTTTGCAGCAGCGGCCACATCGCCTCCCGTCTTTGCGGGCTTTCCGCCTAAGCGCCTCACGCCGCAACTTGCACCGACCGTCCTTCGTGGGATTATTTCAATTTTCCTCTCAGACCCGAATAGGGAATATTATTTCGTATTTCAGCTCAGCCCCGATTAGGGGCTGAAGCCCGGTAGAAATGAAAGAAGAAACCATCTTCCCTGCGTCCCGGTCAGGGACGTCAGACAAAAATTGTTGCTCCGCAACATTGTCCATATCGTGATATTTGGAATGTTTGGAAATGTTTTATAGAATATTATTCGTGTTCGGGAAAATAAGTGTCGAGAAACATAATGTACGACCTCGAGGAAGGCTTGCAACCAAAAGTTCCTAAAAGAAATTATCGCAATTTCCTTTTTTTTTCGATAATTCTCAACCTCCAACAAATGACCATACAATCTGCCGTGAAACGGTGTGATGATATGGTAAATATGTGGAATTGTGCCGCTCCTACGGAGCTTTTGGATTTATTTGTTCCTCTTTTTTCTACCAATATCTCGCTCCTACGGAGCTCCAGTCCGTTCCATGTTGATTCTTTCATCATCATAGAATTTTTCTGGTTATTTTTTTACAAACATCATTATTAAATAAACATTATGAGCTCCGTAGGAGCAAATTCCCATATCATTCGCCACGAAGCACGCGCGTCGGCCTGGCAAAAAGCAGAAGCGGCGGTGCTGTGAATGACAAACAGCTTAGCGGTTCTTGCAAAACCGCTTGTCGTTTCCTTGTTTTGATAAAACCGCTTAGCTGCTTGGCAGAGCGGGCGGCATTCTTTTTGCCTTGATTTTTTGGTACTTTTGTATCAAGACAAAAGTACGAAAGAGAAAAAAGTAAATTTAGATATTATTATTTTCTCGGTACTTATTTTCCCGGACACCAATAATAATCATTTTTTTCCCGGTACTTATTTTCGGACCCCAATAATGAATTATATCTATTCGTAATGCCCTTTTTTCTTGCCGAAGTTATAGGATAAATAGGCACACAGATAAAAGGGCTTTGTTTTGTTGTAAGCCATTTGCTCTACGAAAGGGAAAATCATGTCAATGCTGCCCCCGATTTCAATAATATGGATGGTGGCTTCGTCTTTACTGAAGTCAAAATTAAATCCGGTCTTGAAATAAAACCCGGGATGGAGTTTGGTTTCGAAAATTCCTTTCAGAATAGGTCCCCGCTGAATAATGTTATCAATATTATGAATCGAAGGGTCGTAGCGTTCAGCCACCTGTTGAAATCCTGTCGGAGTGATATAGCTTATGTAGAGATAAACCGGCATAGCCATTCCGAGGGAAAAACCACCCGAAAGTGTGTATCGCACCCGAACCCCGCCCCAATAAGGCTTCTGATGAATAGTGCGCTGATATCCGTAACCGCCACGCAAAAAAAACAGGTCCGCTAATTTGCCATACGTGTATGCCGAAACACCTGAATAATAAGGATTTCTTGCCCGAACCGACTTCTGATGAATGTTGTATAAAAAATCAATTTCCCAAAAATGTTTGTCGAAATAGTTGGGCGTGCGCCCGTGCTGAAACCCGATACCGCCTCCCGAGGTGTTCAGGATGAGC
Organism: Bacteroidota bacterium; assembly: GCA_022708105.1. GTDB lineage: Bacteria > Bacteroidota > Bacteroidia > Bacteroidales > WCHB1-69 > DUOL01. The sequence continues at coordinate 10,699 of JAKIZI010000007.1, read as the reverse complement.
GAGAAATTCCACTCTTTTATGTAAACACGCTCCCCTTGTGCCTCCCCACGCTCCTGCGCCTCCACCCAAAAAGGCATAAATAAAAAAAGCATGAAAAAACATGCTTTTGAAAAATTGAAATACAGTTTTTCGTTAATGCCCATCATTGAAGCATTTTGTTAACTACAGACTGTTTTCATCCACAGCAACGGGTTGCACCTGAGAGTAATGACCGTAAGCCGGACATTTGGCGTAACTTGCACATGATGAAAATAGGGCTGTAAATACAATTATACTGATGATAAAAACAATAATTTTCTTCATTTCCGTTATTATTTTAACTTTGCAAAAGTAATGAAAATTCATATTAAAAATTTGATTTTTAAAGCTTTTGAAATAAATAATATATAAATAATTGAAAATAAACAAGTTAATTTTATTTCTCTGTTTGTTAATTGCTTTTTCACTTACTGCTGAAGCACAAAAAGAGGTGCTTTTTACTTCGCAAAATAGTGAAATTCTTCAACTTGCACGGAGCAATGGATTGCAAAAAAAGATTAAATCGCGGGAGGAGCTGGAACGAAAAATAGAACAATTTGTTCAAGCGTGCCGACGTGTCGGCTATCTCTCTTTTTCAGTGGATTCCGTGATAGTGGATTCAGCGCATTATCGCTTATTGCTTTGGGAAGGAACGAAAATTCCCAATGCCCATATCGAAGTGTTGCAACCGGAGCAAATTCTTCTTCAGGAAGCACGACTATCTTCACGTATGAAGCAGAATCAAATTCCCCTTTCGGATTTTTCGGAAGTGTCTGAAAAACTATTAACATATTTAGAAGAACACGGCTATCCATTTGCTGTGGTTTCTCTCGATAGTGTGATGATGGAAGAAAATCGTTTTTCTGCATCTCTTAAAGTAGAAAAAAACCGCTATATAACCTTTGATTCTATTGTGCTGAAAGGAGATGCCAAATTGAAAAAGGGATTTCTCTATCCCTATTTTGGGATAAGAAAAGATCGACCGTATAATGAACGCATTATTTCGAGAGTTCCCCAAAAGAGCCGAGAGATTCAGTTTGCGACAGAACTCCTCCCGGCCGGCGTTGAATTTGTGGAAGACCGTGCTTATCTTTATCTCTTTTTGAATAAGAAAAAAATGAATCGTTTTGACGGCTATATCGGCTTGGTGCCGGTGGATGAACGGACAGGTAAAATTGCGTTGGCGGGTGAGTTGCAACTCAATTTAAAGAATCTTTTCGGAGTAGGGGAGTCTTTTGATTTGCTCTGGCGAAGTCCCGGCCGACATTCTCAATATCTTAAAGTTCATGCCGATTTTCCCTTCCTCTTCCGAACGCCAATAGGGATAAGCGGGGATTTTATGCTGGATAAAACCGATACGGCCTATCTCTCCATGAACTATCTGCTCGGGGTACAATATACTTTTGCCAATGCCTCTTTTGTAAAAGGCTTTTTCGATTATACCACCTCAAGTTTATTGTCGGTAGCATCGGCTGCTTCCGAAACGGCTTTGCTGTTGGCTGACTACTCGCGCGCTTTGTACGGAGTGGAGCTTTATTATCGTCGTTTGGATTATTTGTACAATCCGACGAAAGGAATCGTATTGCATTTCAATCTGGGAGCAGGGACGCGCAAGATTATGGCCAATAATAAATTGCCGGAATCATTGTATGAGGGAATGTTATTACAAACAGTCCATTATCGGGTGTTGGGACAGCTTCAGGGCTATATGCCTTTGCATAAACGTTGGGTTTTTAAGTTGGGGGCTCGCGGGGGAACATTGATCGCTCCCTCCATGGTTGAAAATGAACTGTTTAAAATAGGAGGAATGAACAGTCTCAGAGGATTCAATGAGGATGAAATTACGGCTTCGACTTACTTGATTGGCACGGCCGAATTGCGTTTCCTGTTTGCCCCCAAGGCCTATTTTAACCTCTTTTTCGATGGGGCCTGGTATGAGAAAAACCTCTCCGCAAAGTATTTTTCGGATTTTCCCTTCGGTTTCGGTCTGGGCGTGGCGTTCGATACGAAAGCAGGACTCTTTTATCTGAGCTATGCTTTGGGCAAACAATTAGACAATCCGATCTCCTTCAAAACCGGAAAAATTCATTTCGGATTGGCCCTGAATTTCTAAACCGCTCAAAATCTTTTGTCCGATAAAACAATATGCCGCCGGATTCGTTTTTATTAATGGAAAACATCAATAAAATTAAATATATGAATATTAAAGTTCTTTGGGCCGACGATGAAATAGATTTGTTAAAACCCCATATTCTTTTTTTGGAAAGCAAAGGTTACGAAGTTATCCCCGTAGTGAGTGGTGACGATGCTCTTGAAGTGATGAAAAAGGAACACATTGACATTGTCTTATTGGACGAGAATATGCCCGGATTAACCGGTATTGAAACCGTGAAAAGAATGAAAGCCCTGAACAGCAATATTCCGGTGGTAATGATTACCAAAAGTGAAGAAGAACACATTATGGAAGATGCCATCGGCTCCAATATTGCCGATTATCTTATCAAGCCGGTGAACCCGAATCAGATATGGATTTGTTTGAAAAAGAACACGGAAAATGTGAAGATTGTCTCCGAGAAGAAAACCATGGATTATCAACAAGCTTTCCGTAATATATCCATGAGAATTTCAGACCATCTCTCTGTGAATGAGTGGGAGGAATTGTATAAAGAGTTGGTCTATTGGGAATTGGCGTTGGAGAATATTGAAGATCCGGGGATCTCCGAAATCTTGGCGCAGCAAAAAGAGGAAGCCAATACCCAATTTGCTCGTTTTATTATGAAAAATTATATCAATTGGCTCAACGGCAAAGGAGATGATAAACCGATTCTTTCCCATACGGCACTCAAAGAAAAAGTGTTCCCCTCTATTTCCGAAAAGCAACCTGTATTCCTTTTTGTAATCGACAATTTACGATACGACCAGTGGAAGAGCATACAGCCGTTCATTCACAACTACTTTTATGTCGAAAATGAGGATATTCACTACAGTATTTTGCCTACGGCAACTCATTATGCCCGCAATTCCCTCTTTTCGGGATTATTACCTTCCGAAATTGAAAAAAAATACCCCGGACTTTGGCTCAATGAAAATGATGAAGGAGGAAAGAACCAGCACGAACAAGAGTTGCTTGCCGAGTACCTCAAAAGACACGGAAAAAATGTAAAATTTTCCTTCTATAAAATTCTTAATCTTGAATTCGGGAAAAAGGTGTTTGACGCTTTTCATCAACTCCTGAACAATCCGTTCAACGTTATTATTTTCAATTTTGTGGACATGCTTTCCCATGCCCGTACCGATGTGGATTTGATTCGGGAATTGGCTCAGGATGAAAAATCGTATCGCAGCGTGACAGCTTCGTGGTTCGAGAATTCGTTGTTATTAGATATGTTGAAATTCCTTTCTGCGAAGAAAATTCCGGTGTTCATTACCACCGATCACGGTGCCATTAAAATTGACCGTCCCCTCAAGATGATTGGAGACAGAAATGTGAACACCAATTTACGTTATAAGGTGGGGAAAAATATGGATTATCCGGCAAAAGAGGTCTTTGAAATTAAAAATCCGGCGGATGCCTATTTACCCAAAGAGGGAATTACCTCCCAATTTGTATTTGCTACCCGCAATGACTTCTTCGCATATCCCAATAACTATAACTACTACGTCAGCTACTACAAAAACACCTTCCAACACGGCGGAATTTCTATGGAAGAGATGATGGTTCCCTGTGTAAAACTGCTTCCCAAGTAATTTTTTTCTATTTATTTGTACTTTTTTTTAAGTTCCTACATATTATTTATTAACATTCCAAAGAATTAAAAAAACAATTTTAATTATCAGTAAATCTTAGAAAATAGATCAAAGCCGGATGTGAAAAATCAGAAGCCGGAAAATTCTTTTTGATGTACATAAAAAAAAATTCAGATTGTTTGCTATAATTTTTTGTGAAATAGTTAGATTTTGTATTGCATATTTAAAAAATATATTTATATTTGCAAATTGAAAAGAAATAGAAATCCTTTTTATTAAAAAAGACAATAATTGTTCAATTTATTAATTTAAAACCAAAAAGTTATGAAAAAAATCTTTACAATTTTATCCATGTTTTTCGCAGTTGCTGCGATGAATGCACAAACGATTACGGATGACTTCGAAAGTTATGCCGATTTTACGATGAATCCCACAGGAGTGTGGACATTTGTTGATGTTGACCAACGTCCGACTTATGGGATTACAGATGTTACTTTTACAAATTCTTATGACACAATGGCTGCGATTGTATTTAATGTTACTACCTGTTCTCCTGCATTAACATCAATTGTTCCTCAATCAGGCGATAAAGTGCTTGCTTTTTTTAATGCAGTTCCTTATGACGAAGATAACTTTGTAAGCTATAATGACGATTGGATGATTAGTCCGGCACTTTCCGAAACGGAAACTTATTCTATTAATTTCTGGGCAAGATCTTATGTTACCAATTATGGAATGGAAAGATTTAAAGTAGGTTATTCTACTACCACTAATGATGTTTCTGCTTTTACTTTCATTCAAACGGGAAATTATGTAGAAGTAGATTCAATCTGGACTGAATTCACCTATTCTTTCCCTGTTGGAGCTAAATACATCGCTTTAAATTGTGTATCTCAAGATGCATTTATTTTATTTTTAGATGATGTTACCATTCAAACCGGTGGTGGTGTTGGCATTAACGAAGCAGCAAGCAACAAAGTATCTATTTATCCGAATCCCGTAAATGACGTATTGAATGTAAATGCAGCCGGTTTCGATAAAGTTGAAATCGTAAACTTTCTTGGCCAAGTGGTATACAGCAACCAAGTTACCGCAACCGATTTCCAAATCAACACGGCTGATTTAACGGCAGGTGTTTATTTTGTACGTTTGAGCGGAGACAATACCGTAACCAAAAAATTCGTAAAAGAATAATTATTCCGTTTACGGATTTTTCAAAAAAGGAGGCTTTTAGGAGTCTCCTTTTTTTTATGTTTTTTATTTTGGGGTGCCGGCTTCGCCGTCGGTCTCCGGCTCCAAGTCCGCAGCCGGTAGTCGTGTGGCCGCAAAGCTGCAAAAGGAGCTTCCTCCGGTCGCTCTTTTGCAGCAGCGTCCACATCGCCTCCCGTCTTTGCGGGCTTTCCGCCTACGCCCTCACCCCGCGGATGGCAAAATATTTGCGTCTTAGCGCCTTTGCGGTGATTTGTAATTACGTATATATGCATCGCTATACCGTTGCAAACGCAATCCTTGTTCAAATATTGAAAGCAAATTATTTATGTTCATTAAATTATCATAAATACAGAATTTTATTTACGAATGTTATAAGATGTGTATTTACGAAAGTTTTATATTTGTTGCGTAAATAAATTGTAAGGAAGATTGAAGTATGAGCTATTTAGATACATTATTACAAGGTGTTGAGGTGGAATGGAAAACATTGGGCGGTGGTAACTATTCGAAAAAGTTGCTCCATCGTATTCGTGATATATACTCCAGTGAAAAGGTGATGTATCGTCAGGTGTTGAGTTTAGAACAACATTCCGTTGTATGCCCCACTTCGACTACGCTCAGCGGACATATCGTGGAATGGAAAACGCTGGGAGGCGGTAACTATGGAAAAAAGTTGCTCCATCGTATTCGTGATATATACTCCAGTGAAAAGGTGATGTGTTGTCAGGTGTTGGATTTAGAACAACATTCCGTTAGGAATGTAACGCTCGGTAAAAAACAAATAACGATCAAATTGCATTCCGTTAGGAATGCATCCTAAAAGCAGAAAGATTATGGCAAATACCTATACGCAGATACATATTCACGCAGTTTTTGCAGTTCAAAATCGGATTTCTTGCATTCAACCATCTTGGCAAGAGCGTTTGTATTTATACATCATTGCCATTATCCAAAAGCATGGACATAAAGTATTGTGCATTGGAGGAATGCCCGACCACATTCATATTTTGATAGGTTTTCGTCCCACACAAGCTTTATCTGCATTGATGCAAGAAGTGAAACGCGATAGTTCGGAATGGATTAACAAAGAAAAATTGGTAATGGGTAAATTTTCTTGGCAAGAGGGGTATGGTGCATTTTCGTATGCAAAATCAGAAATCCCGGCCGTTTGTAATTATATTGAAACACAAGAGCAGCATCATAAGAAGAAAACATTCAGAGAAGAATATTTAGATATTTTGCAAAAATTTGAAATAGAATACAATGAAAAATATATTTTTTCGGAAATTCAATAAGGACACATTCCTATCGGAATGTGGGTTTTTGGGGTGCCAAATAATGGCTACCGAGCGATGCAATCCTAACGGATTGCTGATATATGTGATATCATATAACAGAAGTAACCCAAACGTATCCACCCGACCAACCCCATATTGTAAATTAATTCAATAAAGATTTGTCAAAAAAATGAGGGAGTAAATTATGAAGTTGAGAGATTTTGTAATTGTTTATGTGCTCAATGACATAGGTCAACCATTTTTTAGGATTGAGGTCGTTTTTTTTACAAGTAGCAAAAAAACTATAATACATGGCAATATCTTCGGCTGCATCATGTGAACCGGCAAACAAATAGTTTTTTCTTCCTAATGCCAAGGGACGAATAGCATTTTCTATGAGATTATTGTCTATTAGTAAATTTCCATCTTTAAGATAATTAAGTAAAGAATCCCATCGTGCAAGACAATAATCAAACGCTTTTCCTATAGGGCTTTTGGGGAGTACATTCTTTCTGTTTTCCGCAATATATTTTCCTATTTTATTTAATATTGGCAAAGATTCATCGAGTCGACGTTCAGATAAGGCTATATTTGAAAGATTTTCATCTCGAGCTTTTTGCTCTACGGCATATAATTCTTGTATAAGCAATAAGATGGCAGTCGCACGAGTTTTGTCATTATCCAAAGCCTTCTCAAAATATCGACGAGCATGTGCCCAACAACTTAGATGAGTTATATTTTGTTGATGAGCATATTGATCATAAACCACGTACCCATCTGTTTGCAAGTAGCCTTTAAAATTTGCTAAATTCTTATTAGGATAATCTTTTCCTCGTCCTTTATTGTATTCAAAAAAAACTGCTTGTTGCATTACTGAATGATATACCCACATATAGCCCCGATGCGTTGATCCGGGCTTATCCCTGTCCAAGACCGGTATGGGAGATTCATCAATTTGTAAATAACCTGCCTCTAAAACATATGCTTTTAAGACTCCATATAAGGGGCGAAGCAGTTGAGAAGTTAACTTTAGCCACGATTCTATCGTCGAAGATTTGATATGTATATCTTCCCTCATAAATCTCTGTAATTGACGATAAATCGGCAGATGATCTACAAATTTGTTTATCACTATCTCCGACAATAAATTACTTCCTGCCATACATTTGGCGATAGAACGTTGTAATTCTGCAATCACTTGGCGTTGATATCCCTTTTCATCTTCTTGGGTCATATATTTGTGACGAATATATCGTTTTATGTAGAAAATAGCAGGTTTATATTCCAATTCTTCTGTAATTTCATCTCCGATATAAGTCATTCCTTCAGTATCTTCTTCCGGCTCCAAAATAATTTCTTCTACAGGTAAATGCTCCGGCAATTTCTCTCTCCCCGAATGTGCTTTGCGTTCTTTACTGCGTTCATAGGTGATTTTTTCTTTTTCCGTCTCTATGTACTCTTTTACCTTTGAGACTTCAACTTCAAAGGGAATGGTTAGCTGTTCTTGATTTTCATTAGGAACAAAACGTTCACGCTTACTGCCAAAAAGCATCCTTTTTAATTGTGCTATCTGATAGAGCAAATATTCATTCTTTCCGGAGAGTTCTTCATTCTTTCCCGAGAGTTCTTCATTCTTTCCGGAGAGTTCTTCATTCTTTCCCGAGAGTTCTTTATTCTTTCCGGAGAGTTCTTCATTCTTTCCGGAGAGTTCTTCATTCTTTAATGAGAGTTGAGAAATAATTCGATCCTTTTCTATAAGAATCTTTTCAATTTCGGAATCGAAAATCGAATTATTATTTGTATTATTTTCTTCTGTTCTCATGTGACAAATATACTAAAAAGACTTATATATCAAGCGTTTTTAGTATAAATAATCGCTGAAAAATTAACTTATTTTGAAGCGTTTCCCTTTCTTCATATTTTGATAGGATAACCCTTCCAAAAGCATCATTACCTCTTCTCTTTTCAATTCCTGAGAGGGGGCATTAACAGTGATATTAGACTGATATACGCCTTGTTCTAATCTTTTATAATACAATACAAAACCATCTTCATCCCAATATAATAGCTTTATATGTGTCCGTCTTTTGTTTATGAAGATAAAAACACCTTCCGTTATTGGATTTTTTTGCATAAAATTACGCACAATCCCTGCCAAACCATCAAAACTATTGCGTATATCTACAGGCTTTGTACAGATATAATAGTGTAAATTACTACTGAAACCTAACATGTTTTTAGTATATCTTAATTTGTATTCCACTAGGTAAAGTCAATTCCATTTGTACTTTACGTGACAGGTCAACTAATTCCTTTTTTGGCTTAATTTCTATGAATTGTGGATGGGGCTCAGAAGTACAATGGGTTTGTTCATATATTTTACACCAATATTGGAATGAATAAACCGAGAATTGATGCTCTTCCGCAAATCTTTTCTTTGTTAAATCTGTTTTGAGCCATTCTTTTACATAAGAAAACATAATACTTCGTTTATTCTCCATCTTTTTTCCGACAAAAATACTACTCTGAGATTTGTCTTACAATATGGGGTTGGTCGGGTGGATACACCCAAACGGATTGTTATATTTAATCTAACAGGAGGGAAGCATGAGTTATTTAGATACATTATTACAAGGTGTGGAAGTGGAATGGAAAACGCTGGGAGAGGTAGCAGAATTAAAACGTGGTGCAACAATTACTGCAAAAACTAAAACAAATGGCGAGATTCCTGTAATTAGTGGTGGTCAAAAACCAGCTTACTACAATTCTGAATTTAATCGTGAAGGAGAAACAATAACTGTTGCAGGGAGTGGTGCTTATGCAGGTTTTGTAATGTATTGGAATGAGCCAATCTATGTTTCTGATGCGTTTTCAGTTAAACCTCATTTGGATTTTATGAATACAAGGTATGTTTTCCATTTTTTATTAAATAATCAAGAATGGATTCATAATTTACAAAAAGGGTCAGGTGTGCCACATGTTTATCCCAAAGATTTAGCAAATCTCCAAATCCCCATTCCACCGCTTCCCGTCCAAGCCGAAATAGTCCGTATTTTGGATACCTTTACGGAGCTTACAGCAGAGCTTACAGCAGAGCTTACAGCTCGTAAAAAACAGTATGAGTACTATCGGGAGCAGTTGTTAAGCTTTGAGGATGGTGAAGTGGAGTGGAAGATGTTGGGGGAAGTGGCTGAATTAGTGAGAGGTAATGGATTATTTAAAACTGATTTTACAGAAACAGGAATCCCAGCCATTCATTATGGTCAAATTTATACTTACTATAAAACTTTTACTACAGAAACTAAATCCTTTGTTTCGCCTGAAACCGCCATGAAATTAAAAAAGGTTGATACTGGTGATGTTGTAATTACTAATACTAGTGAGAACCTAGAAGATGTTGGAAAAGCAGTTGTTTATCTAGGCAAAGAACAAGCTGTTACAGGTGGTCATGCAACCATAATTAAACCATCAAAAGAAATTTTAGGGAAGTACTTTGCTTATTTTACACAAATAGAAGGATTTGCAAGTCAAAAAAGAAAACTAGCTAAAGGGACAAAAGTAATTGATGTTTCAGCAAGTGATATGGCTAAAATAATAATCCCTATTCCACCCATCAAAGAACAAGAGCGCATTGTTTCCATTCTCGATAAATTCGATACGCTTACCACGAGTATTAGCGAAGGTTTGCCGAAAGAGATTGAGTTACGGAAAAAGCAGTATGAGTATTATAGGGATAAGTTGTTAAGTTTCTCAACCACGAAAGGTACGAAAAATTGATATGAAATATAAGTGATAATATAATTTACAATGAGGGGGGTAAATTATGAAGTTGAGAGATTTTGTCTTTGTATCAATTTGAAATTTCAGTTTCATTCGTTGGATGAAATTTGTTGTAAATTTTACATTTTTATCTGTTTATGCCGTTTTTGGTATCATATTCATAAAAGTGAATATCTTAAAAAATTTTATTACATTTGCACGTTGAACTAATCCTGAAGCTAAATTATCATATTCACAGATCTTTATTTACCGAAGGTTTAGTTTAATAACGTGTATAAAACATTCGGCAGACAGTGGTTTATCGAGCGGCACAGCTCGTATCAAAAGTAGTTGTAACTTG
>JAKIZI010000007.1:0-315 GCA_022708105.1 Bacteroidota bacterium | reverse complement strand
TTCGAAATGCCAAACGTTTCATACACGCAATCGTTAGCTGCAATGTTACCAAAAAACCCAAAAGATATGAATTTTGAACCATTCGTCGGAAATATATATGAAGAGCAAAACTTCAAAATATTATTACTAGGAGAAAGCCACCATTTCGGAAAAGATGATATGAATGACTTTCAAAAAGAACCACTTAAATATAAGGATGTAACCAAAAATGTTTTAGGAAATTTTTTTGATTACAAAAATGGAAATTCAAAGTTTTACCATTGGATGAATACCTTCACTAAATTCACGAACATATTTAATAACAGGCCTGTCCTT
>JAKIZI010000079.1 GCA_022708105.1 Bacteroidota bacterium | reverse complement strand
GGTGGAAGTGAAATCGCCCGCAGAGTCGCCAAGGCGTTAAATATGGATTTGATCGGCGGACAAATAATCCAGCACGTCGCGGATAGCGCCAGGATGAGCAGAAGGGTCATCGAATCACTTGATGAAAAGGAAGTAAAATTCAGGGAAACGTTACTTTCCTCCTTGTTCGGAGAATTCCGCCCCTGGCCTGGTGAGTACCTGCAACATCTTACACGTGTAATCGGAACAATCGGCGTTTTTGGCAATGTTGTCATCGTGGGCAGAGGAGCAAATCATATCCTGCCGTCGGAAAAAGCCTTTAAGGTAAGAATCATCGCGCCGCTGGAATTTAGAATTAAACACTTCATGGAAGACAGGGGTTATTCAAAAAATGAAGCAGAGCAATATGTGATCAAGAAGGAATCTGACCGCAAAGCCTTCATAAGAAAATATTTCAATGCTGATGTTGACGACCCTAAGCTCTACGACATCATCATCAACACCGGCTCAATGACACTTGATTCGGCGACAAATATTATAGTTACCGCTTTCAAAAACAGAATGGAATGCGCCACCTAAATGCTCTGATAAAATTGTCAGATTTCTTCTTTGATTTGCATAGTATTTCCTCTCTAATTTATTTATTGAAATAATACACGGTCACTCAAATATGACTGTCCGTGTCAATTATTTTTCGATCCTCAACTTTAACTTCCATAACAATATGCCCCCAGCCGCCGCATCTCACACCGACATCCGGGCATCCAAACCGTTTGAATCTCATTTTATTGGGATCAGCACCGGCATAAAGAAGTTCCGCGACTGCGGGCATTGCCAGAGCAATCGAATGCAGGGCGAAAATACAGACTCGGCTTGGTCCCAGTTTCGCAAGATAACTGACGCCACGTCCATCAAAACAAAACTTGTCACCGGCTTTATGTCCGCTATCGCAACCATGTGCTTCAATAACTTCCGCGACAATTGTTTTGTTGAGCATTAAGACCGTTTTGGATAAAGCATCCTCATTTCTAGGATCTGCACGGAATATCTTCATTTCCTCATCGGTATAATTCAGGTGCTTCTGAATAATTTTCCATGTGTCTTCATTAATTTTCATTTTATTTTCCTCCTTATTTATCAAAGAAAAACTTATAATCCCTAAAGCACCGGCCGTTGGTATGCATCATACAGCCTGTAATTTTAGGTTGAACTTCGTATTTGATACCCAACGTATCCAGCCATGTTTCAATGCGCAGCATTATGCCGCATTCATAGCGATCGATAACGCCCAGCGCTTTTATGCCTTCATAGGCGAAACATGATTTCCATTCACCGTGCATTATGTTGTGTGCAGGCGAGTGATAATCATATTTCATAAATTTGCCGGTTGCGATTTCCATCGCTGAATCAAAAAGATTTTTAAGCTCTTCAAAAGTGGTTGGATTGCCGGCGCCTACAGTTTTTTGGATACGTTTTATTTCTATGGCCGACATATCACGAATTGCAGCTTTATTTATTTTATTGGTTTTTTCTATACCGCATTCTTTGAGACAGTTATAAAACCACATGGCATCGTGCGTCATCCATCCTTTATTTAATAATTCCTTTAATTCATTTTTTTCTAGCAGATGTAAATCTGTTGTCATTTGTTTTACCCTCTTTTTAATGATTTCTAATTCATTTTCTTGAGATCTTATAGTCAGTCCCAAAGGCCGTTGGTCATTTCTCCCGCCAAGACAGGCTCGAAAGAATCAAAAGTAATGTCCCGAACTCGTCCGAATTTTTCCCACAGAAGTTTATAACCTTTTGTTCCCTTGACTATGGCAATTTTTTCTTGCCACATTTCAATTTCTTCTGTTGTTGCTTTGCGCAGTGGTCCGGCTGTACCTAAAAGTCTTACAGCCGGAGGAGTGATAAATTTTCCTTCGATAAGCGCTTTACCCCAAAATAATTTATCGGCGTTGACAGCCAGAATGCAGACCCGGGAATTGTGTTTCAAATTGCGCGGCATTTTGACCGGATTTTCTTCGAAGTAAAAACCTGTTTGATTGTCGCGTAATATTAACGCCCCAATGGGGGTTACATGAGGCGATCCGTCCTCATTAACGGTAGCTACCGCAAAATGGCTGCAGCTTTTATACGCTTCTTCAAATATTTCCTTGATTGCCTCCCAATGTTTGCCTATTTCCATTTTCCGGCACCTTTCTTTTTCGATGTTGTAAATATTGCATATTTTTTCCTTCTCAATAGCGTTCATATTTATCAAATCAATTTTTCGGAAAGTATTTCTCATATAAGGGTACTGCAAAAATAGACATATCTTTTCTTTATCACGTGCTCGCTCATAACGATTTATTAAGTCCATCTGTTTTCCCTTAAATATATCTTGTGAAGACTATTCAAAGAAAATAAGTTCACCCATTTCTATTTCACAGTAATCATCACCATTCTTTAGACATTTATTCAAAATTTCCTTGACTTCCAATCCCATTGCCTGATACCAGCCTTGACGCGTACCGAAGCATCCGCACTCATAATCTTTTTCCACATTGATACTGCGAACTTTGGTATAAGCGTAACATTGCCTAATGATGCCCACCCATTTACCCGAATTCAATAATTTAAATTCATAATCAAAATAATCCTGAGTGATGAATGTTTCCATAGCCAAGGACATTAACATCATAAATTCCTTTTCGTTTTTAGGTTTATCCAACGCCAAAACTTTCATCAGACGAAGCATTTCAACTCTAGCTGTCGCCTGAGCAACTTGCAGATTGATTTTATTGGCCACATCCCAGCCCGCATTAAACACCATAGACATCATCCAATGAGAATCACAGGTCCAACGGCTTTTAGCAACAAGCTCTCTTTTTTCTTCAACGAAAATTTTAGCCAATATCTCTTTAGCTGTATTTTTCAATAATTGTCTTTTTCCCATTTTTTGACCTCCTCGTTTACATGCGCCAATAATAAAACAAATAGTTATAGTTGTAGATAAAACACAACATATTGTTATGTTTGTCAATACAAAATGTTGTATTTAACTCGAAATTGTAGTATTAAAATAACCAATTGTTATTAACTGCGAATGAAAATATAGAAAATGATTTATAAAAATATCGGACAACGAATTCAAAAAGCGCGTGAAGAAGCAGGACTTTCTCAAGAGGAATTAGCAACTAAGTTGGGCTTAACACAGGCCGCTCTTTCCAATTATGAGTTGGGTAAGCGTCGTCTTTATCTTGCAAATATCGAACAAATCGCAAGAGAGTTGAATAAACCCTTAAACTACTTTTTGGAAGATACTGTCGAAACAATTAAAACAAACGAAAAAAAAGCTCAAGACGAAACAATTTTAGAAATCAGTAAATTGCTGTCGGAATTACCATTGGAAGAGCGGAAGAATATACTTGAATACATTCAATGGAGAAAGGAAAAGTTAAAATGATTGGCTTTGATTTAACAGAAGAACTTTTAAGCCATCAAAAAATGGCCAGGGAATTTGCGGAAAAAGAAATAATACCTTACGCGGCTGAATTGGACAGAAGACCAGGGACGGTATTTGATTGGAATATAGTTCGCCGATTTGCGAAAACCGGTTTGCTTGGTCTTAATGTTCCCAAAGAGTATGGCGGATTAGGCGTTGATATGCTCACTGCAGTGATTGTTGCCGAAGAAATAGGCACAGCCTGTCTGGGTATTATGAGCGCAGCCGCTGGTAACTGGTTGGCAACAACGTGCCTGAAACATGTTGGTACGGAAAATCAAAAGAGGCGTTATTTCCCTATGTGTTGCGGGGAGAATGCAGGATTGGCTGCCTTGGCATTAACCGAACATGATGCTGGCTCTGATATGGCTGGAATAAAGACATTAGCCACCAGAAAAGGTGATCACTACATTCTCAACGGTGCCAAAACTTTTATTACTAACGCGGGAATAGCAAATTTTTATATCGTATTTGCCACCTCCGATCCTCAAAAACGTCACGGCGGATTAAGCGCTTTTATCGTTGATGGTGATTCTCCCGGATTAACCCTCGGCACAGTAGAAGATAAACTTGGGCTGCGATCTTCGCAAGTAGGTACACTAATATTTAAAGATGTTAAAGTTCCGGCGGAAAATTTGCTTGGCGCTGAAAACACAGGATTTTTGATTGCCATGCAAACGCTGGATATGTCGCGCCCTTGCCTTGGGGGAGCTGCTGTGGGTGTATCACGGGCAGCTTACGAAATTGCTTTATCCTATGCTCGTGAACGTAAACAGTATGGCCGTCCAATTATCGAAAACCAGGGTATCTCTTTTATGTTGGCCGACATGGCAACAGAAATCGAAGCGGCGCGACTTCTAACTTGGAAAGCCGCCTGGCTTATCGATCAGGGAATGGATTCAACAAAGGCGTCTTCCATGTGTAAGGTATTTGCTACAGAAATGGCTGAGTCAATTTGCAGCCGAGCTATCCAAATTCTAGGAGCTCATGGATACACTAGCTATTGGCCGGTGGAAAAGTATTACCGTGATGCAAAGGCCATGGCTATCTATGAAGGCACTAACCAGATTCAGCGTATGATCATCGCCTCCATGTTATAAAAAATACACGGTCACATGGCATTTTTTATTCATTTCAAGGATTTCCTTGACATATAAAATCCATATAATTATAATTTAAAAAAGTTGCATGGAGGGAAGGTTTCGTAAATAATAACAAAACAGGGGGTGGGGTCATGGCGTTGGTTAAA
>JAKIZI010000078.1 GCA_022708105.1 Bacteroidota bacterium | reverse complement strand
CCGACAATATGTTCACTTGAAACTTCATCATCATCTTCATCTTTGTATTCTCGTCGGATGGTAATTAAGCTAAGTCGATGGTTGTCTCGGAAAGAGATGTCACCGAGTGTCATTCCGACCAATTTTGAGGGGGTTAAAATTTCAGCAATTTTATAGCCGTCGGGTAGTTGCAAGTAAGAAAGCATACTGGGATTGAGTAATCTCTCTGCAAACAGAGCCCCAATTTCATCTTCGGGAGAAAGAAATTCGGTAATTCCCATTTTTTCGAGGATGATTCGTTGGTTTTCGCCCATGGTACGACAAATAATTCTTTTGACGTTGAGGTCTAAGAGATTGGCTGCACATAAAAGTCGTTGAATAAAATCATTACCTATAGTCACGATTACTGCATCAAAGTCCTGAATATTTTCTCCAATCAATGCTTTTTTATTCGTTGCATCGATACATACCGCATAGGCAACATCATCGGAAATATCTTGAATGACGCTGATGTCGGAATCGATAACCAAAACTTCCGCATCTTTTTGCGACAGAGCAATGGCAATGGCTGATCCAAAATGCCCTGCACCGATAATTGCAAATCTTTCCTGTGCCATGATAATTATTTTTTAGGGCTGCAAACTTACATAAAATTATTGAATCGTAAACAATAATTTAGAAACTGATATTTTATTTCAAAAATTGGTGTAAATTTGCAAATAAAATTGATATCAAGTAATTGATTATTTAAAAAAAATAAAATATGTCTGAAAAAATATCAACCCAAGTTAAACCCGGCGTAGCAACGGGAAAAGATGTACAAACTATATTTTCTATTGCAAAAAGAGAAAAATTTGCATTGCCTGCAGTGAATGTTGTGGGAACCGATTCTGTAAATGCGGTACTGGAAGCTGCAAAAGTGGTTAATTCCCCCGTCATTATTCAATTTTCCAATGGAGGAGCTCATTTTTATGCCGGCAAATCTTTGAAGAATGATCAGGAAGCAGTCGCAATCAATGGAGCTGTTTCCGGAGCGATGCATATTCATCAAATAGCTCATTTATATGGAATTCCGGTAATTATTCATACTGACCATGCCGCTAAGAAGTTATTACCCTGGATTGATGGATTGTTGGATGCGGGCGAAGCATTCTATAAAGTTCACGGGAAGCCGCTCTTTAGTTCTCACATGCTCGATCTTTCCGAAGAACCGTTGAAAGAAAATATTGAAATTTGCAAACATTATCTTACCCGCATGTCTAAAATCGGAATGACTTTGGAGATTGAGCTGGGAATCACCGGTGGGGAAGAAGACGGGGTGGACAATACCGGCATTGACAGTTCCAAACTATATACGCAGCCGGAAGATGTGGCCTATGCATACGAAGAGTTGCGCAAAATCAGTCCGAATTTTACCATTGCCGCTTCTTTTGGAAATGTTCACGGGGTTTATAAGCCCGGAAATGTTAGGTTAGAACCGATTATTTTATATAATTCACAAAATTATATTCGAGATAAATTCCATACGCAAGAAAATCCTGTTGATTTTGTTTTCCATGGCGGCTCCGGTTCCGAACCGCAAAAAATCAAAGAAGCACTCCAATACGGAGTTGTGAAAATGAACATTGATACGGATACACAATGGGCTTTCTGGGAAGGAATTATGAATTATTATAAAGAGAAAAAAGAGTACCTGCAATCTCAAATCGGCAATCCCGAAGGCGAGGATAAACCCAATAAAAAATATTATGATCCGCGTGCTTTTCTTAGAGAAGGTGAAAAATCTATCGTAGAACGGTTGAAAATTGCCTACAAGGATCTCAATTCTGTTGACCGGTATTAGTTTATCTTATCTTAGGTTGAAATGAAAGAAATCAAAAGTGTTACAATTGTTGGGGCAGGCAATGTCGCTTCTTGGTTTGCTTTCTCGTTGTCGAAGCAACCTGTTGAAATAAGGGAAATCTATAGCCGTAGTCTTGCGCGGGCAGAAGAATTGGCCAACCGTTATGGGGCGACAGCAATTAACGAGATTACGGAGTTGACACCCGAAAGTGATTTGTATATCTTTGCGCTAAAAGATGATATATATAATGTGGTTCTTGATCAGATTCCATTTAAAATTCCTCTTGCTGTCCATACTTCCGGCTCCTTGTCTATGCAGATTTTGTCACCCTATGCAACCCGATTCGGGGTACTCTATCCCTACCAAACATTATCCCTTTCAGCTTCTTTTGATGGCTTGACAGTCCCTTTGTGTATTGAAGGTTGTGATGGTGAGACGACTTCTCAATTGGAGCGATTTGCTTCCTCTTTGTCCGAAATGGTTTCTATTGTTGAGGAAAAAGATCGCTTTACGCTTCATCTTGCTGCTGTATTCGCATCCAATTTCACGAATGCCTTGTACGGAATTGCTTATGAATTATTGCAACAATCACAGATAGATTGGAAATTGATAATTCCGTTGTTGCAATATACGTTGGATAAAACCAAACAGATGGAACCCCGCATTTCCCAAACCGGTCCTGCAAAACGTGGAGATCATACAATTATGCAATTTCATCTTGAACAATTGAATAGGGAAGAACTTAAAGAAATTTATTCTTTGCTTTCGAAATATATACAAACAGAGTCCTGACGAATCCATTTTAGTAATGCTTTTTTCTTGAGTTCGTGCTGACTATGCCCGAATAATTATTAAATTTAAAATGAACAATATTGTATTTTTATGGTTTTAATAGGAAAAAGTAAATAATCAATTTAAATTAAATATCATGGAAAAAATCGCTATTTTAATATTTGCCGACAGTGCTCACGTTGAAGGATTAGGACGCGTTGCCAATGCATTTGTGCTGGGAGATGAAGCCGTTGAAAACGGGGATAAACTAAGAATTATTTTTCAGGGGGCAGGTACCAAATGGATTGGAGAACTTGAAAAAGAGGATCATAAATTACATGAACCATATATGAAATTAAAAAAATATATTGAAGTATGTCCTTTTTGTGCCCGGGCTTTTGGGGTAATTCAGCATGCCGAAAAGGCGGGACTACGCTTTGCAGATGAATACAAGGATCACCCGAGTGTTCGCAATATGCTTGCAGAGGGCTACCACGTTCTGGTTTACTAATATCCGTGGCAAAAAATGAATATGAGAAACGTCTTTCTTTGTGGAAAGGCGTTTTTTATTTCACATAATCCACCGAGGCAAAAGTCCGGCGGATTCCTTTTTGATATTTGACGGCCGGATAACCGACAATCAACACAATCCCTTCCTTACTGGTGCTTTTTATTTGGTATTTTTCTCTGAATTGTTTGGCTTTTTTACCATTTTGAATCAGCGGGTGAATACTTCCCAACATACAGGTTCCGAGTCCTAATGATTCGGCAGCCGTCATGGCATAAGTCGCCGCCACAATTGGATCTACGGGATCGCAGTAAGGAGAACCGTAAAAATAGAGCATCAAGGGGGCATCATAAGTAACGATGTTTTCTCCCTTTTTCATAAAATCAATATAGGCGTCTAAAGCAGGATTTATAAAATTTTTGAATAGATCATAATTCTCCTTACCGAGAAATGGCCGCATCATCCACAATATTGGGTTGGAAAAGAGCCACTTCATTGAGGAGAGATGACTTACAAAATCTTCGGAAAACGAACGGACTTTTTCTTTGCCGCTAATGACCGTAACATACACATCGGAAGGGGGCAATCCCATCGGGGCGGTTTGCGCTGCCGCAAGAATTTTGTCGATTAGCTCCTGCGAGACCTCTTGCTCCGTAAATTCCCGAATAGAACGTCGGTGGTGGTATAAATTTAGAACACCATCATAATCTGCAATATCAGCTGCTTTCGGAAGGGGAAACAAATGTTCGGGAGAAAGTGTTCTGCCGTGGATGACGATGGCTCCTTCGGGACAAACCGCCATACAATGGCCACAAGCAATACACCCGAAAAGGGGGAAGGGACTCTGCTTGGCTTTACCTTCGTCCATCATCAATCCAAAATCTTTACACACAGTGACACATAGTCCACAGCCGATACAGCGATCGATGTCTATAGAGATGGTTCCTGTTTCATTGGTTCGGGAGGTTGGAATTGCCATAACTACTATTTTTAATCACTATTGTCCGATAAAAATTAAAAACAATTTATTATTTATCGTATAGCATTGATAATCAAAGGTTACATTTTTTAAAATTACAAAAATTAAAAGTAAGCCCCCTAGAAGAGGGTCAAATCCACTAAATTTAGTTCTTGTTTTTGCCAGTCTTTTTCTGGATTTTCAAGAAATTTAAACAAATGAATGTAATTAAATAGATGAATCCGACAAAAACTAACTAAATTTGAAAATGCCCATGGTCGTTTTAGCTGTTTTTGAATGACTGTAAATAATAAATTGACAATTAATGCGCAGTATATCTGTATTTTGATGGCATTTTCATTGTCTCCCAGAAAATATTTTAGCGGAAAGTTTTGTTTTAACTGTTTGAATAATAGTTCTATTTCCCAACGAAGTTTGTAAATAGCTGCTACTAAATCTGGTCTCATTTCAAAAAGATTGGTAAGGAATTCAAATTCTCTTTTCAATTTTCGATCATAAAATCTTACTTTTCTTAATTTTACTTTTTGGACATTTTTATTTTCATCCTTAAAACTAACCTCAATAATTGTATCTTCTAGTACCCCACTATGAATACAATCTTCAATTAATGATTCTTCTGTAACTGAATAAACTGCATTGTCTTTAATCCTCGTTACAAAGCCTACATTATTGTTACTAAACAATTTAAATGCTTGATAATCATTAT
>JAKIZI010000077.1 GCA_022708105.1 Bacteroidota bacterium | reverse complement strand
TTTTATGCTGTGGTATAACTATGTTTCTTTCTGTTTCTGATTTTTACTCTTTTTTTATATCGAACTCAGGTTTATAATAAAACCAATAGCAATATTTATGTAAATTTGGAAGAGAGCTTTTTTATTTTGAACGGAATAGCTCATGATTACTTCAAAAATCGTGTTTATAGTTTTGCTGCCGGTTCTTATAGTGAAGATAATATTATTTGCATTCCTCCAAAGGCAGCGAAGATGGTTGCCGAATATAATATCAATGAAACAATCTATCGTGATTGTGATTTGTACAGATTTCCGGCAAGACAAAAACATATTAAAACAAAATCCTTTACTAAAGATGATAGTCCAATTGTGTTTGGCAATAGAATTGCGTATTCGTTGGGTGAGTCTTCCAATTTAATCAGATGTGAAAATTTCTTCTACGTAAGTGAAATTACAAATTATCCGATGGGAGACATGCTCGGGTATAAATCTGATGAATTTTGTGGAAAAAAGTCGTCTATGTATCAGTATTTCAAACTTGCTGCTCCCAACCGTTTTTTTGTAAAATATTTAAAATTTAAGATGTTTGGAAACGATAAACACTAAGGAAGATTGATTGAAATTTGTTTAGTTTGAAACAGACACAGCTCCCATTGATGAGGAAATCGTGAATGATTTACTTGAACCATTGTTGTATGTCCCTGTTGAATAGAATCCATGAAAGTTTGAATTTCCGGAAATGGTTCCACCTCTCCACAAGGTGTAATTTCCGGTAACAAAGTCAGGAGAACTGCACAATAGGACCATAGAAGTTGAACCTGAAATAGTGGGAGATTGGTAGATTAAAATAGGAGTTCCCTGAGAATTTTTAATGCAGATTGCAGCTCCTGCAGTCCCTGTATATTTGATGGAGTGTTGGGTACATGCACTTGCAGTCGGGTTGCTGGTAGCTCCTCCTGTCCCTATCATGATTCCTCCGTTAATTGAAAAGGTGTATGAATCACAGTCAAAACCTTCCTCAGGTTGCTTTGCTCCACAAGAGATGATGATTCCACCATTTATGGTAAGAGGGCCGTTGCAATCCATTCCGTCGTTTCCTTGTGATGCACAATAGATAGTTCCTCCATTAACAATCAAGAAATTAGCCGAGTTGATAGCATCATCTTTAACAGAAGTCACTTCAATAACACCTCCATTGATGGTAAGAATTGCTTTGCTTTCAATTCCTTCGCCCCCTTCTTGGGATTGTGTACATTGAACTGTAATTGTTCCGCTGTTAATGGTAAGATTGGCATCACTTTTTATTGCTTTCGGATTGGCATATTCACCGGATTCTTGTGGAGGAAAACCACCACCTCCGGAACCACTCGTGATAGTAATGCGTTCCCCGCTTGTAGAAACTTGCAATGAAAGAAGTTGATTGTCGGCATTTAATACGCCTAATACCATATTCCCATCCGAGGAGAGGCCTTTTCCACCCGTGCCGGAACTGCTACAGATGATTGATCCTGATTCGATTATGAGTTGGCCGTCACTCTTCATACATGTTGCAGTATATGCATCCTTGACTCCGGTTGTTGAAGTGTAAGTTGCACCATTCCCTGTTGTAGTGATTGTGATATATCCTCCTTTTATAGAAAGGTTACCGTCAGCAGATATTCCTTTCCCTCCATTTCCGCTATGTTGAATGGTGATTTCCCCGTTATTGATAAGGATATTATTGTCAGATTTAATTCCGGTACAATAGGAAGGATCAAATCCGCTCCCGAGAGCAGTTAATACCGCATTTCCACTTGCATTAATGGAAATTTCGCCTCCATTAAAAATAATATTTTGTTTGCTCTTAAAGCCTTTTGTTTGGGGACCGGAAAGTGTCAAATTAATCGTGCCGCCATTGATGGTAAGGATGCTGTCGCATTGGATTGCTTTTGCATCATCTGTAGTTGCACGAGCTGTAATAGTTCCACCATTGATTTCAATATGCCCCGTGCCTCCGTCAATGCCATCACCGTCAGCTGTAATATCTAATGTCCCATTATTAATAATAATGTAATCTCCATGCAGCCCATCCGTTACGGCATTGCTAATTGTAATAGTTCCCCCGTCAATTTTGATATAGTCATTGCTGAATATTCCGTGCATTTTATTGCCCGAAACGGAGAGTGTCCCATTCCCGGAAAATATTAATTGTCCCTTACTTTGAAAGGCAGCTTTTTTAAGACTGCTGCTTCCATCAGCCAGTGTGTTTACACTTTCTTCCACTAATTCTACCGATATTTTTTGATCTAATAGAATATCAATTGCCGGTCCGGTTGGATTCGTAATATTAACTCCATGTAAACGAATAGTAAAACGTGAGTCACTGCTCATAGTCAAGGAGCCGTCGGTTGTAGTTCCCGACAAATCGTAGATAATGTCAAGAAGTCCTGCCGTAGAAATAACTTCTACATCGCTTCCTGTCACATTAACGGCTACTCCCAATTGAGATAGAGGATTAATAACAGTTACAGAAGTTCCCTGGTAGATGATATACACAATTCTGCCGTTGTTAATGCCGCTTGGCTCATCTCCAAATGTAATACTGTCAATCGAAATAATCGGATATTCTAAAATGTTTCCGGAATTTAAATTGAAAAAAGAGGATGTTCCCTGGTTGAATGTAATACTGTCAATATCTGAAACTAAGGTGTCATACACAATGTTCCCGTTTCTATGAATATATAGTCTCTCTTGTGCTTGGAGTTGGAGAAGGCAGATCAATAGAGTGCCAATGATAAAGAGCTTTTTCATAGTTTGTTTATTTTAAATATTTTATCATTGACTTTTAAAAGATATAGACCTGAAGGATAATTTTGCATGTCAATTTTTTCATTATCAAGAAGTTGTTTGTTTAATAATATTCTTCCGTCAATTGCAAAAAGGGTAATATGAACAGGAGCGGAAAATCCTTCCATTGTTATATATCCTGAGGTAGGATTGGGATATACGATACCTTGATTGTCATTGTCCAAATAGGAAATTCCACTTTCAGCATCACCATCAAAGATGATTTTGCGCACGGAACTCAACGGATGTGTGGCTGTTTGGAGAAAAGATTCATGAATGATCAACTGATCGGATGCAAAATATAGCTTACCGTTGCTGTATACTGTGTACGAATAAATTGCTCCGTCTGTCATGGTAATATCTACATCTGTAGTTTGAGCTTTAAGCATATTCACAGAAAGAAATAAGAACAAACAGAGCAAGACATAATTAAAAGATTTGTATTTCATATTTGTATTTAATAAATTGATAATGAGAAAAAAGCAAAAATACAAATAATGTTTATTGCTTAATAATCAATATTTTTTTTTCTATTTAATTCATACATTGATATTTATAATATGCCAAAAGTGCTATTTAAGGAATTAAATCTAATAAAAATTGTAATTTTTTTGAAGAAATGAGTTCTGTTTGGATGAAACTGATATTTTTTTTCCCCTCATGTTGTATCTAATTTATTTTTTAATTACTTTTGCTCACATTTTTTTTAAAAAATATTATCATGATGAAACTATTTATTAACCTAAGATTTATGAAAAATATTTTTCCTTTCTGTTTGCTTGTTTTAATAGCGATATTCTTTTATTCGTGTAACAAAGAAGAAGGGGAAGGAGGGACTGCTTCTGTTCAAGGGCGCATATTTTTAGTGCAACATCCTGATGACAATTTTAGTTTAGAAACCGATACCGTGTCTGCAGCTAAAACAGATGTCTTCATTGTATATGGAGAATCAGATTATTTTAATGATGATGTGGAGACGGATGCACAAGGATTTTACAGATTTAAGTATTTGAATAAAGGAGAATATACTATTTTTGCCTATTCTACTCTTTCTACCGGAGAAAAAATTGCAGTTTCGAAGACAATTACCATCAAACGGGGAGAAAATGGGGTGATGCCGGATTTATATATTCATGAAGGAAAATCTTACGGAACTTCAATTATCAAAGGAACAGTTAAAGCCAACTATATTGATGGGAACGGAGATGAAATAGAGAGCGATGCATGGGCATACGAACATAGAGTTTATATTAGAAAAATTGGAGAGCCTTACCATTTCGATGATGTTCGCGTCGGAATTGATGGAATTTATATGTTTCAGAAAATTCTTCCCGGGAATTATGAAGTGTTCACGACTTCAGTAT
Source organism: Bacteroidota bacterium (assembly GCA_022708105.1). Taxonomy (GTDB): domain Bacteria; phylum Bacteroidota; class Bacteroidia; order Bacteroidales; family WCHB1-69; genus DUOL01. The sequence goes on along the minus strand of JAKIZI010000077.1, from coordinate 620 downwards.
CGCAGGACGGAAACGAAATTCCATATATTGTATCTCAAAATGTAACAGTTGCTGAAGCAGGTCAAATTGTGGAAGTTCCTGAGTTTGCAGTTTTTATTAAACCATAATTTTACTACTTAAAATATATAAGCTCATGAAAAAAATATGGCTTGTTCTCATACCTCTTTTATTGTTTTTGGGAGAGGAGGTTCTATCTCAGGGATCTCAAACAACATTAGATAAAAAGGAAAAACGAAAAAATCTAACGGTCAAACAATGGAATACTAATGCCGCGACTAAAACGAAATTTTTAGACCATGTGACAGTATACGATGAATATGGTCGTAAAACGGAAGAGACAGAATATGCCAATTACGGAAAAGTATGGAAAATAGTCTATGAATATGATGCTTCCGGTCGCTGCTCGCGCGAAGTAGAGTATGATGGTCGGGGGCATGTTACCCGAATCAGAAAGTTTGAGTATCATCAAGACGGAACTAAAAAAGTTCAGTATAATTATTTGCCCAGCGGAAAGTTAGAAACAACCAAAGAATTTGAATATATTTATAAACCTGAGTTCGATATAAAAAAAGAGTAAAAATCAGAAACAGAAAGAAACATAGTTATACCACAGCATAAAA
>JAKIZI010000076.1 GCA_022708105.1 Bacteroidota bacterium | reverse complement strand
CGACCTCGCCCAGTTAGAAGATTTCAAACGTCGAAAATATCAATATATGGCTTACGACCGGCAGGGTAGGGACGTGTTTCTGGCCGAATCGAGCTATATTCTGATGATGGCACAGCAAGATTTCAAAAACATTCGTTTCCATTTCAGCTCGGAATATTGAGAATTTTTTTTCGATGTTATAGAATTCTTATTTTGCTATAGCTGGTTTGGATAATATATCAATATGTGTAGATTTATTTTCCGAATTATCTTTATATTTTGTCGATTCTTTTATGGTTGTTGCTGTAGGACTAACATTATTCATTGACTTTTCTTTGGATTCAAAAAAATAAACATTTTCAGGAATCCATTTTTTATCTAACAATTCAACTTTCTCGAAATCGATATTTCTTAAAGGGTTTGGTATAGAAAAATATTGAGAAAGATCCGGCCAATCTTTGTCTTTTATAGTAACGATATCATTCAGATAGAAACTAACCCAATTATTGCCAATTCGGAAATTTGGTAGAGTCTGATTAAGTTTGTGTTCCGAAATTTCGATATATTTTTTATCCAATTCAAAACCAATAAATTGCCGACCAAGACGCTTTGCTGCAACTGCAGTTGTACCTGTTCCAGAGAATGGATCTAAAACAATATCTCCTTCATCTGTTGTCAAAAGTATTAATCTATCCATAAGATGGATAGGTAATTGACAGGGATGTGGGTCTCTTTTAGAATTGTGTTTAATTCGGTGAATATCTGTCCATACGTCAGAAACCAATGGCCCGAATGGATGGAGCAAATCTTTTTTGCCTCCATAGTCTTTCCATAAGTAACCTTGTTTTCTGTCTCGTTTATGAGGGTATCTTAATTCATAGATTTTAGAACCTTTTGGTTCTTTCGTATAAAAAAGTATCCCGTAATGCGCCGGTTGAAGCGATTTTCCCATAGGTGCAGTAGGTGCATCCCATGCAATCCAGTGTTTGAAATGGGCATGTTTATTTAGAAATGTTGCATAGTAGGTCAACCACTTGGGAATATTATGTACAAAAATTGAACCTGTCGGCTTTGTTACTCTGACCATTTCAGAAATCCATTTCTCACACCAATCCAAATACTCTTGAAATTCGAGACTATCTTTATAACTAGAATAGTTTTTTTTCAAATTGAACGGAGGATCGGCAAAGGTAACATCTACGGAATTATCTGGAATATCTTTGAATAACTCGAGACAATCACCTTGAGTAATCTTATTTAAGTATTTATCTAACATTGGTAATTTTTTCAATTAATAGTTTTTCAAATCTTTCCAATTCATCTTTGTGAAACGTAAAAACATCTTCATAAGCCGTAACCATTCTACGTAAATCACCTTTTCTGACATACCATCCAATTCCATCCACAAAACCAATAAAGGTGGCTTTTGGATAATGTGATTTTATTAATGTGTCAATAGAAATCTCGGTTTTGGATTTATCCCCTTGGCCGGATGAAGTTGTTGCTAAGAATGAACTTTCGACAATGATTGCCGGATTCTTCTTGTTCGGGATAATAAAATCCATTGTTCTTTTGTTGTCCGGTGCATTGCCGATCAATTCTGTCAAATCGCCTGTTTCGTGAGTAATTCCCAGTTTATCGAGAATATTTGCAATTAATGTTTCAGGATTATTTCCCTTCATTCCAGAATAACTGCCCTTTTCCTTGTAACGAATTAAGGTATCAATTAATTCGGGAATTTCAAATTTCAATTTGGAAATGCTCAATTTTTTCAATTCGAAAAGAGGAATCGTTTCCGTTAAAAAAGGGATAGAGCCACCTTCGAAGAATATGTTTACAATTCCTTTTCTAAAATGTTCATTTTTCCTTATGAGATTTTGAATGGTACTGTCTGACCATTCTTGAATATTGTCAGGATTTTTTTCATTGTACCATTTATCTTTGTAAACAAGTTTGTTTAATTCCGGATCATCTACAATTCGGATAATCGTAGTGATTCGCTTCAAGTATTCGTTGGAAAAACCGGTTAAAGCCAATAAAGCTCTTAATCCATTCTCTTTTTCGAGCAAAAGCCACTCGAAAATTTCTTTCCTTAATCCTTCCGTTTCAACTTTGTTTTTAACGACTAAAAGCGTTTCTTTCAATGAATTGATATAACCCTCGTAACTTTCTTCAAATTTGGAATCGAAAAAATAAAAGGTATTCTTCCGAATCACGGTTTGAATTTTATCTTCAACACTTTTACTCATCTTTATTGCTTTTCAAAAATTAGTACATATTCATCTTTCATGGTGTTTCTCATTCCTTTTATCGGTTTTAATATGCTTTTTATCAAAGGCATATCATATTTCAAAGCTGAATTTATAATCGTTTCTTCAAGTCTTACTCCTCCTGTTTGATTTGTATTTGACCCAATTATTATTACGAAATATTTTCCTCGTTTTAAAACGTGTGAAACTTGTGAACAAAACGTATCCATATCGGAAAAATAGTTTTGAAGTTTTTGACTTTTGGATTTCCCTTTCAACCCAATCAATTTGTTTTTTAATTCATCTGCGTCATAACCTAAAAATTCCAATTGGTCTCTGTCATTTTCAGCATAATCAATTGCGAAAGAATAGGGTGGAGAGGTAATTACACAATTCATTGAATCCTTTTCTATCTTCATCTTTAAAGCATCTGAATCGGATAAGATTTTCAAACTGCCAATCTTTCCTTGTTCAAAATATGGATTTGATAAAAATGATTTTACAGTTTCGATGTATCTTGGCAATACTTTATCAAACAATTGCTGGTGATTTGATTTTGTTACCCGTTTTGAATACCCCAAAGCATCTAAAAAAGCCAAAAAAGCAAGGTCATATATTTTTCTTTTATTATTATTTTCTATCTTGTTTATCCTTTCCAAGACGTTTCCGTTCGTAAAAAACCCAAATATTTTTCTACTGTCAAATGTTGTATTTTCTAATGACTTTAATTCTATGGTTAATGCTTCATATTTTGTTTTTATCATAAATTGACAAAATGGGCTGACATCGATTGCTATTGAATTTATTCCCATCAAGGCTGCTTCGATATTGGTAGTGCCACTGCCTGCCATTGGATCTAAAACAGTTTCGCCTTTCTGAATATTGAGAATGTTCATCAATCCTTTAATCAACTGCGGATGAAATTTTCCCCGATAAGGAAATAGTCCGTGAGTAGCATAACCGGTTGAAAATTTACCTTCCTCAAAATAAGCTTGGGTCACTGAAGTTCTGTTGGCATTAATTTTATCGGAATGATTTGAGTATAACAAATAATGTTTTGAAAACTGATTGTCTATGGATTTTATGAAAGCTGTTCTTTCTAATAACTGTTCACTTGGTAAATTGTTGTATTCCATAAATGCCAATTCTAATTCAAAAAGCTCATTGACGCCCGGCAAAAGTTCTATGCTATTGCCAAAAGCTTTGTTTAGAAGTGAAGGAGTTTCAAAAAGACTCGTCATAATCTATAGTTAAAGAGTGAAGTAAAGATATCAAATCTTTCTCGAAAATTACTGATTAGAAATGAATTCAAAACCAAACGAACACAAAAGCATTCGATAAGTTTACTTTGTGTTGAAAAAATGATTTTAAATATTTGGCATCAAATTTACGTGATTATTTCCAAAGTCCAGTAATATGTTATAAAAAAATAAGATACTCAATTCGTTCAAGTTTAGCTTCAGAGTAACTTGGGCGTAAAACAAAAAGCAGTTTTTTAACTGAGGTTATGTTGCGGTTATCATATCCTTTGGTGGTGCCTGACGGCAGCACTTGTTCCCTTATCTTAAGGGGAACAGTTATGACGGGAGATTGTGGAATGGAGGCTGGAGATTGGAGGTTTGTGGAATGGAAATTACGAATTTCAATTTTATTTGTTTCTTTTGGTTGTGGAGATATCTCCCGCTATGGCAATAGTTCTGCCTTTCAGGCAGTAGTTGGTTGTTGTGCCTTTGTCCGCAGGTCGATGACCTACGGTTATGAATGTTATTGCCTTTCAGGCAACATGAGGCAGTGAATTGAAGACTTTTGACTGATACTTCGAGAATGGTTTTGGCTTGAAAAGCCGAATTTTCATAACCGCAGAATTTATTCTGCGGTATGAATCAGTAGCATCCACTCTGCCTGAAAGGCAGAACTAATCTTTCAAAAAAACTTTTTCTTTCGCCGGCGCAGACACCCATCTGTGCTTCTAATAATAGAAAATGGTACAGGTAATTTTGCTGCTCCGGTGCTTTTAAGCTAACAGTTTTCCCTTTCTTCTTTCCGACATTCTATACTCCATTCTTCGGGCCCAAACCTCTAACATCCAGTTTAATAGGGGTACTGCCGAAGGCAGGGGAAAAATAATGTATAATGTATAATTAAGAATTGATAATTAAAGAAGTAAAGAGAAATTTAGAAGTTAGAAATGGGAATTATAAATTGAGAATTGCTAATTACAAAGAGGTTGAGTTCAAAAATTGTGAGCTTGTAACTGCTTGTTCGCTAAAAGACAAATAACTCTCCGTCAGCTGACGGATCAAACAGCTTGTCTTTTGCCCGAGGGCACGCTCTCTGCGTAGATCGGGTACCCCCGATGATGAGATGAGGTCGGGAAAGTAATTGAGAATTGAGAATGTATAATGAGGAAGGGATGAAAGAGGGGAGCTCGATATTGGTTATCCGCAATATTTCACATGGGTAAGCACCCGATAAATTCCCCGTTTTAGTATTCATCATAATTTTTGATCTTTGCCGGCAAACATAACAATATATGACGCCGATAAGCAAAGAAGAAATTATGGTGATACTGGAACG
>JAKIZI010000075.1 GCA_022708105.1 Bacteroidota bacterium | reverse complement strand
ACTACAAGGTTTTTATGATACCCGCGCTGTTTGTTATGTTGTTGACTTTGCTCACAGGATTTTTGCCCGCGCTCAATATTGTGGGCGAAAAAGAGTTAGGGACAACCGAGCAACTCAATGTAACGCCGATGAACAAAGGCATTTTCATTCTTGCCAAACTTATCCCCTATTGGATTATAGGCATTGTGATTTTGTCGATTTGTATGGGTATTGCAGCATTGGTTTATAGTTTAATTCCTTCTGGAAGTTTAGCCGTAATTTACTTTTATGCAATTATTTACATACTTGCCGTTTCGGGTTTGGGTATTATCATTTCCAACTATTCCGATACGATGCAGCAAGCAATGTTTGTAATGTTCTTTTTTATGCTGATAATCATTCTGTTAAGCGGACTTTTCACGCCCATTAGCAGTATGCCGCGTTGGGCGCAGTTTATAACCAATTTCAACCCGCTAAAATACCTGATGGAAGTAATGCGAGCCGTCTATCTCAAAGGCAGCGGCATACGTGAACTTTTGCCGCAATTTTTTGCCCTCTGTGGTTTTGCAGTGGTGTATAATGCTTGGGCAGTGGGGAGTTACAAAAAGAGCAAATAAAATTCTATTCATGTTTATGGCATTTATGGCGGTCGCGAAGTATTTCCCAATCTTTTTCTGTTCGGTACGGCTCAAACTTCTGCCGGCTAAGGACGTCTTACCTTTTGCCGCCACCTGGTCGAACCTATCCGTCACCGGTTGCGAGAGCGTTATAAAATCGAGATGGAAGAATACCGGCTCAAACAAGCCGAATATGTGGCCAACAAAAATAATCCCGATGCCGAGCAACCTCAGGAGCCCCTTTTGCGCACGCTTTTCATTCCGGCCAACAGCAGTGCAACCTCCGTATATCAGGTTTTGAACGATAACAAGGGTGTGGGTTTGATGTTCGAAACCGAAGGCGATACGCTTGCCAACACCTTCAAATCCGACTATGGCAACTTTTCCGACGGCTTCCGCAAAGCGTTCCACCACGAAAAAATCTCTTACCTCAGGCGCAAAGACCGCGAATATGTTACACTCGAACTCCCTAAACTTTCGGCTCTTTTGTCCGGTACGCCCCGACAGGTCCAAAGCCTAATTCCGGATGCCGAAAACGGGTTGTTCAGCCGTTTTATCTTCTATTATATGAACATTCGCCTGCAATGGATTGATGTTTTTGCCTATAACGAACACGAATCCTTAGACCAACGTTTCGACCATTTCGGCGAAGTGTTCTTCGATTTCTACCACACCATAAAAAACTATAATATCCGTTTTACGCTCTCAAGCAGCCAACAATCTCAATTCAACCACTATTTTGAGCAAATACAACAGCAATATTGGGAGTTACTGGGGGACGATTACGTGGGAACAATCCGACGTCTGGGGCTGATAACATTTCGTATGGCAATGGTGCTTACAACCCTGAGAATTATGGAAAACGGCGATATCAATACGCTGTTAGTGTGTTCCGACACCGATTTTCAGATTGCAATGGAAATGGTCAAAGTGCTTTTACAACACGCCGCTTATGTATTTCGTCAATTGCCCCAAGTTGCGCAAAATCAAACGCAAAACTCCAATCCCCGAATGGCATTATTTGAGGCACTACCTCTGCAATTCGACCGTCCTCAGTATCTCGCAGTAGCCTCCCGTTTGCACATCCCCGAAAGTACTGCCGACAAACAGATCACTCGTTTTTGCAATGCCGGACTATTGGTAAGGCATACACACGGAAGATATGAGAAAAAGAGCCAAATTGAATAAAAATTTTGACTAATGACACAAGTTGTCAAAAATGAATATTTTCTTTGTCGTTTTTGGTTGAAAATCTTTTCTTTTCACTTTATTCAATTTGTGAATAATTGTTTATCTTTGTTCATTCTGATAATTTCCGGAAAATAAAAAGTAAAAAAAGCATAACAAGGGATGCTGTTCTCTTATAAAATCGGAGATGAAAGGCTGTGCAATGCGACAGGTTGTAAAATTGAATCGTGAAATCGGATATCGATACCTTAGTAAGTAATTGCCCTTGCCCAATTGTGCTCGAATGACGAAACCTCATTAGCTGCACTTTGGTCTACAGATAAAGTTACTAAAGTATTAGACTATGAAAAAAAGACAGCCTGAAAGTGTTAGAGACTGTTATTAAAACAGATAAAAAATAAATTTAACATGCTAAGGGTGACTGTGCTCAATGTGGGTTAAAAGTTCTGGACTTAGTTCAACTGTGGAAATCTGATCTTTTTGACTTATTATTTGATTTCTCAATAAATAAATTCTGAAGAATCGTTCATCAACATACTTTTTAAGTTCTTCTTTATTTATATCATTTTCATCGTCTTTGATTTTATTATATAAATTAATCAAATCACAAATATCAGTAAGATAAGATTGATTAAAATAGATACCGAACTTTTGTGCTAAAGGTAATGTATAAAGTTCCAATTCTTCATTTATACTTGCTGTTAGACCAACAGTAAATTTTTTCTCAACTCCCTTCTCAATATATGATCTTAATTTAAAAAGATATGGCAAAAATTCAGCATAAACTTCTACTCTCTTTTGATAAAAGAATTGTTCTTTCCAAATTTTATAACCTTTTCTTGCAAGGATCAAACCAATAATTAACCCAACTAATCCAGAAACGCTATTTTCTAATATTGTATTCCAATTTAATAAAAGTATAATCATATTAATCAACTATTAATTATTTAGTACCTTATCTTCTAAATTGATGTATTTTTTGGCATAATATTTTTGACAATCTTCTGTAACGCCTTATTGACAAGCATTGCAGAAGGAAATATTTTTATCCAACTTTGAAAAACCTGTTTGGTTCTGGCTTGTCCAGGTTAGGTTTTTCTTCTGCCACAACTTAATCATACTCTTTAATTCAGAAATAACATCATTCATTTCATATTCTGGATAAACGTAATGAATATAACATCCATTTTGATCTGATTTGATATTCCGATGATACCCACCGAGTGATTCCGGCGATATCCACCCACTGGCTGAAACTATCAATTTGACAAAGTTATCTTTTTTTTCTTAAACTATCTCCGTTCTTATGGGAAAACTTTCCATAAGAACCGGCAACTGCTACAGGATGAAAAAAGGCAAACAATATTCTAAATGAAAGAAGCTATAAACTTTTTTGCTACTTTTGAGATGTATTCACTGCAGTCTTGTTCCCAAATATACTGCACTTCTAGTTCCTGTTTACAACGGTTTTACTGAAAGAGTGGGTTTGCAACAGCTTTGTTCCTGACGGCAGCAGTTTGTGGAAGGGCTTAAGTGAATACTTCCGGTTTTATAATCGGGAGAAGCTTCATCAGAGTTCGGGATATCGTCCGCCGCATGACGTGTTTTTATGAAAAAGATGCGGGAGGACAGAGGCTGAAAACAGCCTAAAGAAATATCTTTTTCCCGTTCCGCTTCGGCTACGCCTCCGCTCCATGGGCAAAAAAGCGAGACGAAAACAAAAAAAAATGTCTGACAAATCAAAAAAATAAGTATAAATTTGCAAAGAGAAACTTAGGCGGCAATCTTAATTGATTGTCGCAATTCCTGTCCGAAGGAGTGGGAGTATTTAAAAAAACTGCCATCATGTTATGGAGATCAGTAGCGATGATCGTGAAAGTGTTAAATGAATAGGTTGATTTAACAGAAATGTTTTGTAGATTCGTTGTTTGATTTAGTTGCAGGGAAATGGATGTATTTATACTATAAATGGAATCTTATTATCGTAGGCCAATAAAAAGAAAATACGACTATAAGATAATTTATCCTTGTGAATCTTGACTAATCGGTAAAGACCATGTGAAATATATCAATACAGGATTACAAGTGATATTAAATTTATGAAGAAAAATCCGGCAGAAAATGAGATATAAGTAACGTTCGCATAGGGAATTGAGATTAATAAGGTGATTACCATTAAGATATAAAGTCTATGATGTAGCGGAAAACCAAGGTTTGGCTTTGAAGTCAACGAAAGTTACAGAGAAAAAAGCAAAAAAAAATTGAAAGCATAATAAATTAGATGCATATAAATTCGGACATAAATATATTAGGCGGCCTGACTGATTGGAATCTGATAAAGGTTTTTCTGATAGAAGATAATGACTCCATCAACGAGAAAGGTGGAGTCCATACGTTCACAGCTATTAAAACTGACAAGTCGGTGAAACGCTTTGAAAAGGCCATTAGAACTACATTGCTAAGTAACAAAAGATCGGACTTAGAAATAATTATCAGACGAGCCATAAAAATAAGCGCTACTAATACCGATACTCTTTTATTGCTGTTCTGGAATGCATCATCCAATAACGAATTACTGTTTCACCTCAACGATAAAGTTTTTTTTCCGGCATTTTATAGTGGCAGGGCCTCCATAAAAAGTAATGAAGTTGAGGCTTGTCTCAATGAACTTAAACAAACAGAAGAAGAGTTGAAAAAATGGTCAGATATAACAGTTACAACCACAGCATCCAAATATCTTACTCTTTTGAAGAAGTTCGGGTTGATGGAAGGTTCGGTTAATAAAAGAATTGTTCACCCGTACCTAAGCGATGCGATGTTCATTTTGTTTGCTTATTGGATAGCTGCTATTTCCCAGAAACCCAATCTTGTGAACAGCCATTGGCTCCATTACTGTTTCAGTGAAAAACAAGCATTCTTGGACAGGCTGCTTCAAAAGAAGTTTTCCAAATATTTTAATGTGGTTTACACGGGCGACAAACTGAGTATTGAACCCATCATACCTTATGAATTAATATATGAGCAGATCACTAAATCCTGAATACACCATCTCACAGATAAAGCGTATTGTGGAGTCAAAC
>JAKIZI010000074.1 GCA_022708105.1 Bacteroidota bacterium | reverse complement strand
GCCTCTCAGCGAAGCTGAAGAGCTATTAAAACTAGGCGAGCCAGGGATTATTGACAAAAACCGTTTTTTAATCAAATCGGGCGATCACATTATTGAAGTAGATGAGTTTTATGGAGCAAATCAAGGATTAGTAATTGCTGAGATAGAATTAAATTCGGAAGATGAAGAGTTTGATAAACCTGCCTGGCTCGGCAAAGAGGTAACCGGCGACCAACGTTATTACAACGTTTATTTGATAAAAAATCCTTATTCTACCTGGTAAAACACTACATTAAAACCCACTGTTGTTCGTCAGTGTAAAAAGACAAACGACCAGACAGATACGATAGTGATAAATTTAAAATAGAAAGGATTTATCTTCTTGACAGGACAGTGCAAATTTGATGGGAATTTATTTTGTTTTTTTCTCCCCACCCCCGCAAAAAAAGAAGAAAGAAACACCACCCACATTGCAGCACATTTGCAAGCCACACGAGCCAACGCTCAAAACCAAAGCTTGCAAAAGAGCTGCAATTTTGTTTGCGCACTCATTCTAAATTGTTAATTTTGAATTTTAAAATAATTTGAATTATATAGATGGCGAAGAAAATATCACTTTCGCGATTAGAAACATTTCTTTTTGAAGCATGCGACATATTGCGTGGTAATATGGATGCTTCCGAATATAAGGAATATATCATTTCGATGTTGTTTCTAAAGCGTGTAAATGACCAGTTCGAAGTACATCGCGACAGACGTAAAAAGAAACTTACTGAAGAACGTGGAATAAGCGACCCCGAAATACTTTATGGAGAAATAGAGAGAGAAAATGCACCGGAATACGATTTCTTTGTTCCGCTTGCTGCTCGCTGGAGACAACTTGACGGTGACCCTGATTTTTACATCGATAAAGATGGCAAACAGCAACCATATAACTATATTAAAGACCTTGCCGAAGAAATTGGCGACCACCTGAATAAGGCATTGGCTGCGTTGCAGGATGCTAACCTCGACAAGCTGGATGGCGTATTTAATCAGGACAATATCAATTTCAACAAGACATTCGGTAAAAACAACAAGCAAATCAGCGATGAGGATTTACGCAGACTTATTCAGCATTTCAATAAAATGAATTTGCGGGATGACAACCTGGAATTTCCCGACCTGATGGGTGCTGCTTATGAATATTTGATAAAACACTTTGCCGATAGTGCCGGAAAAAAAGCCGGAGAATTTTACACGCCAAACGATATTGTACGATTGCTGGTAAATATTCTGGAACCCGGTCCCGATGCCGAAATTTACGACCCGACCGTAGGTAGCGGAGGTATGCTGATTGAATGTAAAAACTATGTAGAAAACCGCTACGGAACAGCTCGAAATATTTCACTGTACGGACAGGAAAAAAGCGGTACCGTATGGGGATTGTGTAAAATGAATATGCTGTTTCACAATATTTTCGACAGTAAAATTCTGAATGGCGACACTTTGCTCAATCCTTTACATACCGAAAACGGGGAACTTAAAACATTTGATATTGTAATTGCCAATCCGCCTTTCTCGCAGGATTACACCACCACAAACATGAAATACAAAGAACGCTTTAACTTTTGGATGCCCACGAAAGATAAAGCCGACTTTATGTTTGTTCAACATATGGTTACCTCGCTGAATAATGCAGGACGTATGGCAGTGGTAATGCCACACGGAGTTTTGTACCGTGGCGGAGAAGAAAAGAAATTCAGGGAATGGCTGGTAAACCGTGGCTATCTGGAAGCTATTATCGGTATGCCACCAGCTCTGTTTTACGGCACCGGAATTGGCGCATGTATATTGGTGATTAACAAAGCCGACGCATACAAACGCGAACACGTTCTTTTTATAAATGCCGACAGGGAATATAAAGAGGGCAAAAATCAAAACAAATTACGTCCCGAAGATATCGAAAAAATTACCTATACATATAAGCATAAAATCGAAACACCGAAATACAGCAAACTGGTTGCCACGAGTAGAGCAATTGATGAGACAAACAATCTTGAAAATGAAGATTTCAACTTTAATATTCGTCGTTTTGTGGATAATGCTCCACCGCCCGAACCACAAGATGTTTATGCACATCTTCATGGAGGTATTCCCGAAAACGAGGTAAAAGCACTGAAAGCCTGGTTCAATTGCTACTGTCCGCTGCAAGAAAGGTTATTTGAGCCGTTAAAAGAGGAGTATTTAAAATTTAAAGAAAACATTACCGGAACAGAAGTGATAAAAACACTCTTTGATGAAAGCGAAGAGATAAAAGAAGCACATGCTCAATACGAAAATGCCATTAATGATTGGTGGAAATCGCAAACTTCTGTAATTGAGCAATTACCGAAAGGAGAAACCAATATTTTCGATCTCTATAATGACTTTTCAGAGACACTGACAAAGAAACTTATTTCGCTGCCTATTCTCGACAGTTTTAAAAGTCGTGGTTCCTTCGCTGCTTTCTGGAGTACTATTTCAAACGACATTAAAAGCGTGATTGCCAGCGGATGGAACGCCGAACTGATTCCCGATGATGAAATACTGCAAAGCCAGTTTCCGGAAGTGCTGCAAGAACTGAAAGAAAATGAAAACCGCCGCGATGAGATTCAGGCTATGTTTGATGAGGTAAATGAACTGGAAGAGGATGCCTGGAATGAAGATGATTACGAAGTGTGGCGGGCAAAGGAATTAAAAGAGCATAAAGATGCCATTAAGGAACTGAAAGGTGAACGCCGTGAGGCAGACAAAGCGTATAAAAACTTGCAGAAACGCATTAAAGCCAACGAAAGAGCACTAAAAAAGCAACCCGAATTGGCAGGCGAAGTAGTTAGGCTGCAAAAAGAGGCAGAAAAGCAACAAACCGAAGTGGAACGACTGGATGCCACAATAGCTGTGGACGAAAGCCGTATAGCTAAGCACAACTCACTGGAAGAAGAACTAAAACTGTGCCGACGCAAAATAAAGGAAATAAAAGACCGCAAACAGGCATTGGTTGACCAGGCACGCCTGCTTATTACAGACGAAGAAGCCAAAGAGTTAATCTTAAAACGCTGGCTGAAAACTTTACAAGATACGGTAAACAGCTATTTACAGACCCACAAGCGCGAACTGCTGCAAGCCGTAGAAAACCTATGGCAGAAATATACCACGCCATTAAGTAGCATTTTAAGTGAACGAGAAAAGGAAACCAAATTATTAAATAAGTTTTTAAAGGAGTTGGGATATGAGTGAGTGGAAAGAAAAGATATTTGGAGAAGTAGCTACGGTTACTAAAGGTAAATTGACTTTGCAATCAGAATCGAAGGAACAAGATTATCTGACATTGATAAATGCAGATGTAGTAAATGGGAAAAAATCTTTGTTCGGCTATTCAAAAGGTGCAGTTTTATGTGACCTGTCCGATGTATTAATGTTATGGGACGGAGAGCGAAGCGGATTAGTTGCTACAGGACTCTCTGGTGTTGTCGGTTCAACTTTTGCAAAACTTTCTCCTATGGAGTTTATTGACTCTAAGTATCTATTTTACTATTTAGATTCAAAGTTTAATTGGATACAAGGACAAAGGACAGGAACGGGAATACCCCATGTGCCTAAAAACATAGGTAAAATACTTCGGGTAAAATATCCAGAAAACATATCCGAACAACGCCGTATTACCCAAATTCTCTCCACTTGCGATGCCGTAATTGAGAAAACCCAAGCAGCCATAGCCAAATATAAAGTGATAAAACAGGGTATGCTGCACGATCTGTTTACTCGCGGTATCGATATTCAAACCGGGAAACTTCGTCCACGCTATAAAGATGCACCGGAGCTGTATAAGGAGAGTAAATTGGGATGGATTCCGAAGGAGTGGGAATGTGAGATGTTAAGTTCAATCATTGAAATTATCAGTGGAGGAACTCCTTCAACTCAGATAAAAGAATATTGGGATGGAGAAATTCCGTGGTTGTCTGTTGATGATTTTAATACAGGAAACAGATATCCATCCAAAGCAGCAAAGAAAATAACAGAGGAAGGATTAAAAAAATCCGCAACTAACATGCTTTTGCCAGGAATGTTGATTATTTCAGCTAGAGGAACTGTTGGAGTAATTGCTCAAATGAAAGCACCAATGGCATTTAATCAATCTTGTTATGGTTTAAATACAGTCAATGAATACTTAAGCAATGATTATCTTTATTACTATCTAACATTTTTTATTCGATTCATAGGCTTTAAATCCTATGGTAGTGTATTTGATGTAATTACTAGAAGCTCTTTTGATGAAGTGTTTATACCTATAAATAAAAAATCTGATGAACAAAGAATGATTGTAGAAAAATTGACAGCAATAGACACTAAACTCCACTCCGAACAATCCTACCTTGAAAAGATGCAGCAAATTAAAAAGGGTTTGATGGAGGATTTGTTGAGTGGGAAGAAGAGGGTGGAAGTATAAAAATATAAATAATCATGGCAGAACACATTAATTATACGGCAGAAGAATTATTTGAAATTTTAAATGATACAGATGAGTGTCCATGGATAGAAGCCAAAGGCGTTGGAGATAATGTGAATTCTATTATGGAAACCATTTGTGCTTATTCTAATGAGCCCGGCTTAGGAGGTGGTTATATTTTAATGAGCATTAGTGCTTATGATTTGCCCACTGACACTAATTTTTACAAAATTGATAAAATGCCTAACCCCGACAAACTTCAAAGCGACATAGCTACTCAATGTGCTAGTATGTTTAATATACCTGTTCGTCCTACAATGAGCATTGAAAAAATTAGTGGAAAAACTGTTCTAAAAATTTGGATAGATGAATTATCGGCTAAACAAAAACCACTTTATTTTAAGAAAAAAGGATTACCGTCCGGTGCATTTCGCAGAATTGGCAGCACTGACCAACGCTGTA